>NZ_CAXGPO010000001.1:0-273029 GCF_964011655.1 uncultured Spongiibacter sp.
CATGGGAATTGCTTTTCCTATTTGGGACGTTTAGTGAAAGCAGAGCTTATTATCTTCTGTCAGCCGTACGGCCAGTCGCAAGACCGTGCTTTCATACAGCGGGACTTATTTTAATCACGGGCTTTCGCAAGAATCAACGAGAAAGCTAAATGTTTCGTAATATAAAAGTTAGGGAAAATGCGTAAGGAATAATTGTTACCGATACGTAGTTTATGGTAACAATTTAGAGCCACCAAGTAACACTCTCGCAATGAAAGTGACTAACACATCCCTTTTGAAAACACCAACAAATCCCTTACCGGGCGCGGCGCTGATAATTGACGAAGGCATAGGCTGGGGCACCCTCTTCCGCAGCGAAGTTTTGCCTGGACACCTCACCCCAGTCCCGCTCATCGAGCTCGGGGTAAAAGGCATCGCCTTCTACCTCTGCGGCCACTTCCGTGACGTAAACGCGGTCGACGCTACTTAAGCTCTGACGGTATAGCGTCTCACCGCCGATAACGAAAATCTCATCAAGACCATCGCGCTCAGCGCTTTCACGAGCAACATCCAGCGCGTCTTCAAGTGATGCACAAACCTTGGCACCCGTTGCAACGTAGCTTTGCTGGCGAGTCACAACAATATTTTCGCGCCCAGGCAATGGCCGGCCGATAGACTCCCAGGTTTTGCGACCCATGATAATGGGCTTGCCCATAGTCAGCGCTTTAAAGTGCTTCAAGTCGGCAGGCAGATGCCACGGCAGGCGGTTTTCTACTCCAATGACGCGCTGGCGATTCAAGGCGACAATGTGTGCAACAGCTATCGGCATTAACACGTCCTTCTATATAGCAATGGGGGCCTTGATGGCTGGGTGGGGGTCATAGCCTTCGAACTCGAAGTCGGCAAAGTCATAATCGAAAATCGACGCCGGACGACGATTTATGTGCAGCGTTGGCCGCGCGCGAGGCTGGCGACGCAATTGCTCTTCGACAATCTCATCGGTGAGATGGTTTTGATAGAGGTGGCAGTCACCGAAGGTGTGCACAAACTCGCCAACATCCAAATCGCACTGCTGCGCAATCATGTGTGTCAGCAGGGCATAGCTGGCGATATTAAAAGGCACCCCGAGGAATAAATCGGCGCTGCGCTGGTAGAGCTGGCAAGACAAGCGGCCATTGGCGACATAAAACTGGAACAAGGTGTGGCATGGCGGCAACGCGGCACGCCCAGCACGCACATTGTCCTGAGGGCTCACCGACTCATCGGGAAGGTCAGCGGGGTTCCAGGCATTCACCAGCAAACGCCGCGAGTCCGGTTTGCGACGGATCATATCCACCACTTCACTAATCTGGTCAATGGTCGACCCATCAGGACAGGCCCAGCTTCGCCACTGTTTGCCATAGATCGGCCCCAGGTCGCCATCCTCCAGCGCCCACTCATCCCAGATCGTCACCCCGCGCTCTCGCAGCCAGTTGTTGTCACAACTGCCATTTAAGAACCAAATCAACTCATAAATAATGCTGCGAAGGTGCACCTTCTTGGTGGTTAACAACGGAAAGCCCGCCTGCAGATCAAAGCGCAGCTGGCGACCAAATACCGAGCGCGTTCCCACTCCGGTGCGGTCACCTTTATCCACACCGTTGTCACGCACATCGCGCAATAAATCTAAATACTGTTGCATAACCCTATCCTTGCACTCTGTCTCGACGGTAGGCGTAGATCAACACCCCCAACCCCACCGCAATCATCGGCAGCGACAATAACTGCCCACGCGTTACCCAGCCAAGCGCATCGAAGCCGATATGGCCATCGGGCTCGCGGAAAAACTCCACGACAAATCTGAAAATGCCGTAGCACAGCACAAAGAGTGCGCCGGGCGCCAACCGGGGGCGCTGCTTGCGGGTATAGAGGAACACGATCAAAAACAGCAACACGCCCTCTAACGCAAACTGGTAAAGCTGCGACGGGTGGCGCGGCAACTGACTGGGGTCGCGCGGAAAGACCATCCCGATCGCACTGTCGGTTGGCCGCCCCCAGAGCTCCTGACCGATGAAGTTGCCAATGCGCCCAAGACCCAAACCTATGGGAACCAAGGGAGCAATAAAGTCCCACAGCGCATAGATCGACACATCAATACGCTTGGCGTAGATCGCGATGGCAAGCACGACACCCAAGAACCCACCATGAAACGCCATGCCCCCTTCCCAAATACGGAAAAGCCAAAGCGGGTCAGCGAGAAATTGCTCGAAATTGTAAAACACCACATAGCCAAACCGGCCACCGAGAATAACCCCCAGTGCCCCATAGAAGATCAGATCTTCCAACTGATCCTCCTTCAGCGGACTCCAAGGCTGCCTGCAGCGCATTTTGCCGATGTACCAAGCCGCGGCAAAACCCGCTAAGTACATCAGGCCGTACCAATGTATCGCCAGTGGCCCCAGCTGAACGGCAACAGGGTCGATGTCTGGATGCCTGAGCATATTAAAGAGCTCCGTATATAAAGTGGCTGCCAACGGCGAGCAGAAATAACGCAAAACCTTGCTTTAGCCGACGAGCAGGTAGTTTCTGAGCCAGATTAGCGCCCAATTTAGCGCAGGGGGTACTGCACAGGATGATTGCCAGCAATGCCGGCCAATACACAAAACCACTAGACCACGCAGGCAGCGCTGAGTGCCCATAACCGGCAACAATATTTGTCAGCGCACCGACAATGGCAATGGGTAAACCGCAGGCTGCGGACGTTGCCACCGCGCGCTGCATTTTCACATTGCACCATGTGAGAAAGGGCACGGTGAGTGAGCCACCACCGATGCCAAACAGCGCCGATAAGAAACCGATAAAACCGCCGGCCAGCAGCGTTTGCGGGCGAGCCGGCAACTGCCGGTCGGCAGGTGGTGATAAGCCAAATGCCATTTGCGCAGCAATCAACAGAGCAAAAATACCAAACACTAACTTGAGGCGCTCACCGGGCAAGGAGGCCGCAAGGGCAACACCGCCCACTACGCCAATCGCAATACCGGGTGCCAGCAGCCGCCAGGTTGGCCAATCAACGTTGCCGTGACGCTGATGCGCCCTTACGGAGCTCACAGAAGTGAATACAATGCTGGCCAGCGATGTCCCCACCGCCAGCTGAACCGCAACCAGCGATGACACCCCCTGCAGCGCAAAGCAGTAGATCAGCGCCGGCACTATCACCAGGCCGCCGCCCACCCCAAACAGACCCGCAGACAGGCCTGCCAGCGCACCAACAGCGAGATAGATAAGAACAACGGTCACGCCAGCTCTCCGCCACAAAGCCTGCTATTATGGACAGCCCTGATTTCAAGTGCCACCCGCCATGTGTTTAATTTTACTGTCTTGGCAACAACAGTCAGCGCGCCCCCTGATCGTCGCCGCAAACCGAGACGAATTTTTTGAGCGCCCCACTCTCCCAGCGCACTTTTGGCCAGAGTCACCCCACATTCTGGCCGGCAGGGATCAGCAATTTGGCGGCAGCTGGCTGGGTTTAAGCACCAACGGGCGCTTCGCCGCCATTACCAACTTACGCAATCGGGACGTCGGCGATCAAAGCCGCGGCGAGCTGGTTCGCCACTTCCTCGATAACAGCGAGCGCTGCTCAACGTTTTTCGATGAATTAGAGACAGAGAAATACCAGTACCGCCCCTTCAACTTTATCGCATTTGACGGCAGCACTCTGGCTCACAGCGACAATATCTCTTCGGGCTGGAACAACTTAGAAGCGGGGATACACTGTATTGGCAACATCCCACACACGGCGCACAGCGCAAAAACGGATCAGGCGCTCGCCGCCTTCAAGCCGTTAGCGGCAGGGCACGACGACCCAACACCCTTGCTGACATTCATGCAAGACGACAGCCCCACTGTCGACAGTGACGACGAGCTACAAAAGATGTTGTCCTGCCGCTTTGTGCGAAGCTCAGTCTACGGCACCCGTTCCACTAGCATCGTTTTTGTTCGCAAAGGCGGCGCGGAGCTGTGGGAGCAAGGTTACGACAGCGAACAGCGCCCGGCCGAACTTCGCCACTTTCAGGTGTAATGCTCAGGTACGCGGGCAAGCCCTCAGGGCCCGGGGGGCAATAACTTTTCCATCCCGGATTCGGCCAGCGCGCTGCGCAATAAGGCGCGGACTTCATCAGCCGTATCGGCAGCCATCGCGGTTGTTAGCAGGTTTTTCAAGTCACTCATCGTCGACGCTCTAACCACCGCTTTTACACGCAGCAAGCTGTTATCGTTCATCGAGAGCATGTCGTAGCCCATCGCGGTCAATAGCAGCACCGCTCCGGGATCGCCAGCCAACTCACCACAAATACCCACCGGTTTACCTTCGGCATGCGCGGCATCCACTACATTCAGCAAGCTGCCCAGCACTGCTGGGTGGTAGGCGTGATAGAGATCAGCCACGCGGGTATTATTGCGATCCACCGCCAGCAAGTATTGCGTCAGGTCATTCGACCCGACCGACAGAAAATCGACACGGCGGGCAAGCTGACGGGCTTGGTACACCGCCGCGGGCACCTCCACCATCACGCCAATAGGGGGCAGACTGATATCCCAACCATCCTCAACCAGCTCGTCATAAGCGCGGCGCACCAGCACCAGGGCCTCATCCACCTCTTGAACGTTGCTGATCATCGGCAACATGATGCGAAGGTTATCCAGCCCCGAGCTCGCCTTGAGCATCGCCCTGACTTGCACCAGAAATATTTCGGGGTGGTCCAACGTAACGCGAATGCCGCGCCATCCTAGAAAAGGATTTTCCTCATCAATGGGGAAGTATGGCAGCGCCTTGTCGCCACCAATATCCAGGGTGCGCATGGTGACCGGTAGCGGTGCAAACGCTAGTAATTGCTCGCGATAAATAATCCGCTGCTCTTCTTCACTGGGGAAGCGCTCTCGCAATAGGAAAGGAATTTCTGTTCGATACAGGCCAACGCCCTCTGCCCCGCGATCAAGCGAGCGCGCGACATCCGCCATCAAACCGGTGTTCACCCACAGCGGCATGCGATGGCCATCACGCGTTTCGCTCGGCAAGTCACGGAGCGCCTCCAGCCCCTGGCTCAGGGCCTGATCTTCCTCAAGCAAGGCCCGAAAATGCTCAGAGACTTCCGGCGTTGGATTGTAGTGCACATAGCCGCTGTAACCATCAACGATCAGGCTGGCATGCTCTATCTGGGTATAGGGCAAATCGCTTGCCCCCATCACCGTGGGGATACCCATCGCTCGTGCCAGAATCGCAACATGGGAGTTGCTGGAGCCTCTCACCGACACCATGCCCACCAGCTTTTCTCTGGGCACTTCCCCAAGCATCGACGCTGTCAGTTCTTCGCCGACCAGGATCGTGTCGGCGGGGTAATCGGTATCGCGCTCATTACTCGCCTGCAAGTAACTCAACACCCGCCGCCCAAGGTCTTTAATATCGGTTGCGCGATCCTTGAAATACGGGTCGTCCATCATTTCAAAGGTGTTGATGTGGCCACTGACAACCTGAGCCAATGCCCCCTGCGCCCATTCGCCCTCGCGAATTTTTGCCTCCACCTCAGACAGCCAGACGCCGTCATCGAGAATTCGCAGATAGACATCGAACAATGCCAGTTCTTCCGGAGACAGTTGCCCGACAAGCTTGCCACTGAGTTCGCGAATATCGACGCGCACCGCATCGAGCGCCGCCTCAAAGGCCCGTAGCTCTGCGTCGGCGTCCTCGCTGCGGCGCTGAGGCACTGAATGCAACTCAGCACTGGGAACAATCACTACCGCGCGACCAATGGCCACGCCCGGCGCGCCCGCTATCCCTTTAAACAAGGCAGAAGCGGTCACAGAATCTTGCGTCTTTGAAATTGAACCGGTTGCTCGCGCATGGGCCAACACACCTGCCAACTGCGCGGACATGGTGACCAAAAACGCCTCTTCTTCCTCGTCGAAGCGGCGGCTATCCTTCTGCTGCACAACCAACACCCCCAGCACTTCGCGCTGGTGGATAATGGGTGCCCCCAGGAAAGAGTGGTATTGCTCTTCACCAATACCCGGTAGCAATAAAAAGTTGGGGTGTTTCTCGGCGTGGTCGAGGTTCAGCGGCTCCTCGCGGCGCGCCACCTGGCCGACCAACCCCTCGTCGGCTGCCAGGCTCGCTTTCCCGATTAAATCTGGGTTGAGGCCTTGGTTCGCCATAAAGATGAGACGACCACTCTCGGGGTTGCGAAGGTAGACCGTGCACACCTCGGTGCCCATCACCTCAGCAATGCGCTCGACAATAATATCCAGCGCTGCCTGCAGATTACCCGCCGCATTAACCGCCTGAACTATTCCTCGCAGCGCCGCCAGCATCAGCTTGAATGACTCCCTTGGGTATCTCGCAGTAGACGAACATGCCTGCCCGCCAGCTCTTTCATGGCGCGGCGGTACACTTCACGCTTAAAGGCCACCACCTGGCCGAGTGGATACCAGTAGCTCACCCACTGCCAATAATCAAACTCTGGCTTGCGGCCACAATTAAAGCGGATATCGGCCTCATTACCGACCATTCGCAACAAAAACCACTTTTGCTTCTGACCGATACACAGCGGCTTATTGTCTTTACGAATCAGCCGTTTGGGCAATCGGTAGCGCAACCAACCGCGCGTGCAAGCGAGAATTTCAACATCGCTTTCTCTCAGGCCAACTTCTTCATACAGCTCGCGGTACAGGGCCTGCTCTGGGGTTTCGCCGTCGTTAATCCCACCCTGGGGAAATTGCCAGGCGCTCTGACCAACACGGCGCGCCCACAACACCTGACCGCAGTCATTGGCGATAACAATGCCAACATTGGGACGAAATCCATCCGAATCAATCACATGCTCACCTGTGTTAACGTTTTTTTCTAATTTGATCTATTGTTCCACAAATTCGTGGAGCTGGGAATTCGCCCCAGCGGCTGCAAATTCGCGCAGTGCTGCCAATGCCAGAGCAGACAAGGCAAAAGCCGATGCAAAAGCCACGCCGAGAAGCTATGCTTGCCGTTTTTGCAGTCACGCCCAGCCAGTGGGCCTAGTTAAGTAAGGGTTTACGATGACCTTGGCGATATTCGACCTCGACAACACCCTGATTGCCGGTGACAGTGATCACGCCTGGGGGGAATTCCTCGTCGAGCGGGGCCTCGTGGATGGTGACGAACACCGTCGGCGCAATGATGAATTCTATCAACAATACCAACAGGGTGGCCTCGACATCGAAGCCTACCTGCGCTTCGCCCTTGCCCCCATCGCCGGGAAATCACCGGCAGAGCTATCCGCCCTGCATCAAGACTTTATGGCGAGTTACATTGCCCCCATGCGCCTGCCGCAAGCACAAGCTCTGATCGACAAGCATCGCCAGCAGGGGCATTGCCTAATGATTATTACCGCCACTAACCGCTTTGTCACCGAGCCCATTGCGCGCGCCATGGGCATTAAGGTGATGTTAGCCAGCGAGCCTGAGCTCCGCGATGGACGCTACACCGGAGACAGCACCGATATACCGTGTTTCCAAGCAGGCAAGGTTGTGCGCCTGCAGCGCTGGCTACGCGAAAATGGCGAGACGCTCACAGGCAGTTATTTTTACAGTGACTCCCACAACGACCTACCCTTGCTGAAGCACGTCGACAACCCCGTGGCTGTCGACCCCGACGATACCTTGCGCGCCGCCGCCGAAGAAGCCGGCTGGCCAATTGTGAGTTTACGCTGAGCAAAAAAACGGCGGCACACGCTATTGCGAGGCCGCCGTCATCGCGTAGAAGGCGAGATTAGCCTTCACATTGTGCGTCGTAATCGTCGTTGCTAAGCAGGTTATCCAGCTCGCTAACGTCGCTGGGCTTCAAGCGGAAGAACCAACCGTCGCTGTAGGGGTATTCGTTTACCGTTTCGGGGCTTTCTTCAAGCGCGTCGTTCACGGCAACGACTTCGCCCGACACCGGCGCGTAAATGTCAGAAGCCGCTTTCACTGACTCGACCACCGCCGCCTCTTCACCGGCACCATATTCCGCGCCCACTTCTGGCAGCTCTACGAAGACTACGTCGCCGAGCGAGTCCTGCGCGTGATGGGTGATGCCCACAGTAACAGTGCCGTCTTCTTCCAAGCGAGCCCACTCATGGCTGCTGGCATACTTCAGTTCGCTGGGGGTGTTGCTCATGGAGCGCTCCTGGCTGACAAGGGATATTTGCAGCGCATTTTACCGCCGCTGCCGGCAAATACAAAGGCCTCAGCGCCCGCGACTGGCACGAATGCTTAACATCACCGGTATTAAACCCGCCAATACCAGCGTCAGCGCTGGCAACGCCGCCAACTGCCACTGTCCTTCAGCCGTCATTTCAAATATCCGCACCGCCAAGGTGTCCCAGCCAAAAGGCCGCAACAACAGCGTGGCAGGCATTTCTTTCATCACATCGACAAACACCAACACCAGAGCCGTCAACACGCCCGGGCGCAACATCGGCAGATAAACCTCCCAAAGCAGGCGCCAATTCCCCGCGCCCAGGGTTCTGGCCACCTCGGGCAAACTCGGTTTCACTCGCTCTAACGCCGAGTCCAGCGGACCACTGGCAACCGCTAAAAAACGAATCCAGTAAGCGGCCAGCAGGGTCAGCACGGTTCCCATTAACAAGGGCTGGGGGTCAAGCCCCAGCCACGCTTGAAGCGGCAGCAGCCACTGTCGATCAAGCCAACTGAATGACAGCATAATTCCCACTGCTAATACTGAGCCGGGCAGCGCGTAGCCCAGCTGCGCGGCGGCAAAAATACTGCCCCAGCGGCCGCGACTGAAACGGCGGCAAAAGGCCAGCAGTAGCGCCAGAGTAACGGTCAGCGCAGCAGCCATGGCAGCCAACCAAAGTGAGTGACCAAGCAGGGCAAAAAAGCGCGATGTCAGCTGGCTTACCCCCTCGCCCACGGCCCAGTCCAGCAATTGCAGCATGGGCAATACAAAGGCAAACGCCAAAACCAACGCGCAATAAGCGCTCACCAGGCCAGCCAACACCGGCGACAGCGGAAAGCGTCTTAGGTGCTGCAGCTTCGCCCCCTGAACATACAGCCCGTGTCCACGCGAACGGCGCTCAGCGAACAGCGTCACGCCAACGAAAAGTAGCAGTAACGATGCCAACTGCGCAGCAGCTTGCAGACTGAAGAAGCCGAACCAAGACTTGTAGATGGCGGTGGTAAAGGTGTCGTAATTAAACACCGCAACCGTGCCAAAATCCGCGAGGGTTTCCATTAATGCCAAGCCCACACCGGCAGCAATTGCCGGTCGCGCCATCGGCAGTGCCACTCGGAAAAAGGCTTGGCGACTGGTGCAACCCAATACTCGTGCCACTTCCAACGTCTCGCTACTTTGAGACAGAAAGGCGCTGCGCGCCAGCATGTAAACGTAGGGGTACAAGACCAGGGAAAATACGACAATTACGCTGGCCCGATTGCGCACATCGATGCCCCAACCGGCGCCTAACAGCTCCCGCAGTTGCGTCTGCAATGGGCCACCAAAGTCGAACACTCCCAGTACAACGAAGGCCATAACATAGGCGGGCACTGCCAGCGGCAACATCAACAACCATTCAAATGCCCCGCGCCCAGGGAACTGGCACATGACCGTGAACCACGCCAGACTGACGCCGATCACTGAGACCAAAACACCGACACCAAGCATCAGGAACAGGGTATTTGCCACTAGGCGGGGCAATTGCGTATCAACCAGATGCTGCCATATCTCAACTTCCGGGCTTAACCAGCTGCTCGCCAATACCACAACGGGCACCAGCACCGCGCATACCAGCGCCACCCCCGCCGCCCTGAGTAGCCACAGTGGCGTCGGCCGCAAGCGCCGCTGATTCGCCACGCGGGCACGCTGGGCAAGTTGCATCTAGCGGTAACCCACGCGGTCCATCATTCGGATAGCTTCCGCCTGCAAGCGACCCGCTTCTACAACGGGGACTTGATCAGCCTTAAAATCGCCCCAGTGCTGAAGCAGCGATGAAGGAGGCGTGTTGCGATTCACCGGAAATTCCTGATTCAACTCTGCAAACGCATGCTGAGCGTCCGCCTCTGACAACCATTCCAACAATGACATCGCCAATGCTTTTTGCTTGCTGGCCGCAGTCACGCCAGCGCCGGAGATATTAACGTGCACACCGCGGTTAAACGGCGCTTCACCGGTTTGGTTCGCCCAAAACAGATCCACCGGCAAGGAGGGATCATCTGCCTTCATGCGCGCCAGGTAGTAGGTATTCACAATACCCACATCGCACTGACCGGCGGCAATGGCCTCAATTACTTTGTTATCACTGGAGAAGGGCGGCACCGCCAAATTATCGACCCAAGCCCCCAATACCCGCTCGGTGTTCTCAGCACCATCGGCGCTAATCATCGTGGCAACCAGCGACTGGTTGTACACCTTCTTTGCCGTGCGCAAGCACAGGCGCCCCGCCCACTGCGGCTCTGCAAGCGCCTCATAACTACTCAACGCCTCGGGCTTTACGCGCTCACTCGAGTACACAATGGTGCGCGCGCGAATGGAGAGCCCCGTCCAGCGACCCTCTGGGTCACGCAGAGATTCAGGCACATTATTGTTTAGCACCGACGACGTCTGAGCGGCCAACAAGCCCTGCTGCGCGGCTTGCCAGAGATTGCCAACATCAACCGTTACCAAAATATCAGCCGGCGTATTCTCTCCCTCGGCACGCAAGCGCGCCAGCAGCGGCCCGGCAGAGTCCGTCACGTAGCGAATATTCACTCCCGTCTCAGCGGTATATTGGTCGAAAATCGGTTTAATCAGCTGCTCTATGCGCGAGCTGTAAACAACTAACTCAGGCCCAGAGGGCTCTTCGCTTCGGCCACAGGCCACCAAAGAAAGTAACAAGCTAAACACTAGCGCCGAGCGAAATATCATAATGGGCAGGTCCTTAACGGTAAGAAGGCAAGAAATCTTCAGCATCAATGATAATAATTATCATTTAATGACTCAAGTTTTACTTCTCAGGGAAATGGGTCAGCGACGCGCCAGCCCCATCGCGCGAGCAACAATCTGGCGCTTGATAGGCACCGCTCGATCTAACCAGCTCATGCCCGCATTTCTCAGCAGGCGCAATGGCAGGGCTTGGCTGGCAAACAGATTTTGAAAGCCTTCCATCGCCGCCATCATCGCCAGGTTTTCGCCCTTGCGTCGCCGTTGATAACGCGACAGCAGCAGCTCATCAGAGAGTGGCAGGCCGCGCGCCAAGGCACGCTGACATTCTTCGGCGAGAACCTCGGCATCGGCGAAGCCCAAATTAATTCCCTGCCCAGCCAGCGGGTGAATGGTGTGCGCGGCATCGCCAATAAGGGCGATACCCTGCTGAAAATAGCGCTGAGCGTGGCGCTGGCGCAGCGGGAAACGGACGCGCCGGCTGGCCGCATTGATACGCCCGAGCCGCCCTTCAAAATGCTGGGCCAGCGCCAGGCAAAAGGCATCGTCATCCATCGCCATTAGCGTATCGGCCAGCTCGGGCTTTGCAGACCAGACGATTGAACTAAAGTTTTGCGCGCCATCGCGGTCGGGGAGAGGTAAAAATGCCAGCGGCCCCTCTGGCAGAAAACGCTGCCACGCCGTAGCGCGATGGGGCTTTTCGGTCTCCACGGTACACACAATCGCGTGGTGCTGATAATCCCACTCGCGGGTTTGAAAACCACCCCAGTCACGCAAACGCGAATTGGCGCCGTCTGCAGCAACAATCAACGGCGCCTGTAATAGCCGCCCGTCATTTAACTGCAACTGCCCTTGATCACCACTTCGCACCCAGGCCGCAACAGGACTGTTAAACAGCAGGCGCACGCGGCTGTCTCGCAAACGGTTGTGCAGCGCGGCGGTTACCAAGCGATTCTCGGCAATATGCCCCAGAGCCAACTCGCCGACCTCATCGGCCGAAAAATGAATTTCACCGGTGCCCTCAGCATCCCAAACAACCATTTCCTGATAGGGGCACACCCGCCTTTCTGCCACAGCAGACCACGCTCCCAGCCGCTGCAGGAAGCGACGCGACGCGTCAGTCAGCGCACTGACTCTGGCGTCATAGTCCATTACGGTTTCATCAAGCGGCGGCCACCCTTCGCGCTCTGGCTGGGCATCGATCACGACAATATCCAGCGGCTGGTCCGCCATCGCCAGCGCGAAGGCAGCACCGGCCAGCCCGGCACCGACCACAATAATGTCAAATTTTTCCAGTCGGTCTGTCACAGCGGCAGCTCCATGTCTCGGCCTTTTATCACACCCGCAGCGCGCGCGGTAAAGCGCGACTTTATCGGCTTGCTGGCATCGAGCATGACCAGCCCCATATTCCTCGCCAGGCTCAGTACAGGCTGACGATTACTAAATAGTTTGGTTAAGCGGTCAGAGAACAAGGTCGTCACCTGCTGGTCGGTATGCTGACTGCGCAAATAGCCCTGCAAGACGGACAGTTCACCCGCACTGAGTCCCTGTGCAACCGCTGCGGCAACACGCTGAGCCAGCGCATCGGCGTCGCGCAGGGCGAGGTTAAAGCCCTGCCCTGCCACGGGGTGAAGTGAATGCGCAGCGTTGCCCATCACCACAATATTTCGCCGTACTTGTTCCTCAGCAAAACTGAGGCGAAGCGGGAAGGCCACGCGCTGCCCCACTTTTAGTAAGCGACCCAAACGGTGGCCAAACTGCTGCTGCAAGCGCGCCAGAAAGACCTCATCAGTCCAATTCATCGCCGCGTCGGCGTCATCCTCGGGAAAGGTCCATACCAGGGCAGAGCGCGACTGACCTTGCTCGTCCGGCAAGAGCGGCAACATCGCGATAGGCCCTTCGGCAGTGAAGCGCTCGTAGGCGGTTCCGCCATGCGGCAGCTCGGTGGCGATATTGGCGATCACGGCCGTTTGCGCATATTCATCCACACGGCGGTGAATCCCCAGGCGCTGGCACAGTCCCGAATCGGCCCCGTCGGCGATGACCAGCAAAGACGCGCTGCAGGATGTTTCCCCGCCCTCGGCTTGTAAATCCAGCTGTACCTTGGCGGCCATTGGCGTTACCGCCTCGACACTGGCCGGGGAGATAAACTGTACATTGGTATGACGCCGCAGATGGTTAAGCAGTACATTGCCCAGCCACGCGTTCTCAATAACATAGCCCAGCGCGGGCCACTCCAGTTCACCGCAATGCATTAGCGCACTGCCAAAATGGCCGCGATCAGAAACCTGGATATTCAGAATATCGGCAACGTGGTTCTCCAGCGTCGACCAAAGCTCCAGGTTTTCAAAAATTTGTCGGCTGCCGTATGACAGCGCGGTGGACCTGGAATCAAAACTGGGCCGATAACTCGGCCCCGTGTCGCTGAGCGGAGGCAGGGGAAAGCTCTCAACCACGGCAATTTTTAACTGGCCCTGGCTGTGTTTATGCAAGCTCAGGGCAAGGCTGGCGCCAACCATGCCGCCACCGGCAATCAGCACATCGTAGTCAACGTCCATCGCCCGCCTCCGCCATCAGGGCTTCGATGTCTTCAACCGACTTAGGCACTGACGCCGTCAGCACCTCACAGCCGGACTTACTCACCACCACATCGTCTTCAATACGAATGCCAATCCCGCGCCAACGCGGCTCGACGGCGTCGTTGTCGGGCGCAACATAAATACCCGGCTCGATGGTTAACACCATACCTTCTTCGAGCACCCGCCATTCGCCGCCGACCTTGTAATCACCCACATCGTGCACATCCATACCGAGCCAATGCCCGGCCCGGTGCATATAAAATGGCTTATAGGCCTCGGTTTCTATCAGCTCAGACAAATCACCCGTTAACAGCCCGAGCCTCAACAGGCCTTCGGTAATCACCTTCACTGTCGCTTCATGTGGCTGATTCCAATGATTACCCGGCTGCGTGGCTTCTATTGCCGCCAATTGCGCTTCCAGTACCACCTCGTAAAGGGCGCGCTGTTCATCATTGAAGCGGCCATTGGCCGGAAAAGTACGCGTGATATCCGCGGCGTAACCCTCGAGCTCACAACCCGCATCAATCAGCACCAACTCGCCATCGCGGATCACGCTGTTGTTTTCCACGTAATGCAAGATGCAGCCGTTTTTCCCCGCACCGACAATACTGCTGTAGGCTGGGAAGCGCGCGCCGGCCATTGCAAATTCATGCTGAATTTCGGCTTCAAGCTGGTATTCATAAACCCCGGGGCGGCAGTAACGCATCGCTCGGCAGTGAGCCTTTGCAGATATCTCGCCAGCGCGACGCATAATCCGCAATTCCGCCGCGCTCTTATACAAACGCATATCGTGGACCAAGTGGTCGAGATCGAGAAACTCGCCTGGTGGCTGGGCGCCGCTGCGCACTTTGGAGCGAATAACATTGACCCAGTTCATAACCTGCTGATCAAATTCTGCGTGCCGCCCCATCGCGTAGTAAACACGCTGCCGACCTTCGATTAGCCCGGGTAAAATATCGTCGATATCCGCAATGGGGAACGCATCATCGGCGCCATATTCCGCGCAGGCGCCCTCGGGGCCAGCGCGATACCCGTCCCACAGCTCCATGGCGGGGTCGCGCTCGCGGCAAAACAGAATGTATTCACCCTGCGGGCGCCCCGGCAACAACACCAACACCGCCTCGGGCTCGTCGAATCCGCTTAGATAAAAGAAGTCGCTGTCCTGCCGAAAGGGGTAGTCGGAGTCTCGACTTCGCGTGCGCAACGACGCCGACGGCACAATGGCAATGCTACCCGGCTCGAGCAGGGCCATTAAATTCTTACGGCGACGCGCAAATTCCTGCTTACTGATGCTCATAGTGTCCCTGATGTGTATGATCCTGAGGAGCTTATCACAGCTATTTTTACGGGAAATTGATCTACTCGGTTGTCAGTGCAATCGCTCGCCCTTGGGCTTCTTCGTCGCCGGGGTGGCGGCGTTACACTCAAGAAAAATGGTCATCGCCACGACTCGCACATACTCGCAGATCTCCACGTAGTCTTGCTCGCCGTCTTCATCGTCGGCCTGATCAGCAGAAATTTGCGCAATGGCCGCCAAGTCGCTCAATGCCTCGCGGCTCTCTTTAGACAGCGCATCCAAGGCATCACCCTCGCTCTGCCGCTGCTTTCCGGCCATCGCAAAGCCAGTGAGAAAACCCTGCACCCACTGACCGAGGCTGACAATGCGCTGTCCCAAATCCAGCTCGTCTCCCGGCAGCATTAACTGCAGTGCCAAGTCCTCACTGCCCAGTGCTTCCAGCGCGCTCTTATAAACGCCGAATAAGGCATCGGCATCGTCAGGGTTGGGCATCTCGATATCCAGCAGCTCCGTACAGTGCTTTAACCACGCCTGGCGCTCGACTCGCCCACCCACAGACAAAAAGCCAACGGCATAGCCGTGGAGCTCCGCCGGGGGCTGCAAAGCACCTAAATTAAGGAATAGATTAGCGAGATCATCGTGGTCAAACTCGTTAGACATTGCGCATTCCAAGGGCATCAAAGACTGGAGGCGCATGGTAGCGCTGATCCGCCGCAAAATCGAATACCCGCCGCGATTCACACCGCCGCGTATAACCGTTGACCGAGCGCTGGCACCCACTCTACTATGACGACATCATTCCCGGCCGTGGAACTAGGCAATAATGGACGATCGACAGCTGCAGGTTTTGGAACGAAAAGTCGATGAGCTCATCCAACTGTGCGAACAATTGGATGCAGAGAACCGCACTCTCAAATCCGAAACGCAAAACTGGAAGATTGAGCGCGAAGCGCTGATCGAAAAAACCGACACGGCCCGGGCAAAAGTCGACGCGATGATCCAGCGCCTGCGCGCATTGGAAAAAGAATGCTGATGACTCGCCCCAGCCACATGGAGACGACAAGGTGAGTAAAGAAACGGTCATCGTTAAAATTCTCGACAAGGAATATCAGGTTGCCTGCCCAAGTGACGAGCAGACAGGCTTGCTGGAAGCGGCCCGCTACCTCGACCAGCAGATGCGCCAAATACGCAACTCCGGAAAAATTATTGGCCTGGAGCGCATCGCCGTGATGGCCGCACTAAACATCGCCTACGAGCTACGCGAAGCCAGCAAAAGCGGCGTCAGCACGGAGCAAGAGGCCACGGTAAGCAAGCGCATTACCGATAAAATTGACGACACCCTCAACCGCTGCCGCCAACTCGATATCGGCTAACCACCCTGTTAAGCGCGTGGGCCTATCGGTATACTGTGAATTCCTGGGATATGCGCTAGGCCGTCAGACCCCTGAGCCGATGCTTTAAAACCCGGAGCGAACCAGCCAGTATTTGTGTGCATGTCCGCGTGACGGAAAGCCTAAAAATGCTGCGGTAAGTTCCACCTTGAACCGCTGGGTTCAAGGGCCACGCGGCCGGCGGTATCCTGGGTCCTACCTTTTCAGGCAGCGCCTTCAACCACGACCCGCCTTCACTATGGATGCATCGAGCAAAAACCAGCTCCGCCAACGTCTTCGGCAACAACGGCGCGACCTACCGGTCGCCACTCAACGGCGCGCTGCCAAGCGCCTGCTTCAACAGCTGAGGAAACTACCCGAATTCCGGCGCGCTCGACATATTGCTCTGTACAGTGCCAGTGACGGCGAAATCTCCACCAACGAGGTGCTTCGCTACTGCCAGCAACGCGGCAAGGTGTGCTATTTACCGGTTATTCACCGAGACACCAAACACGCGCAAATGCGTTTCCATCGCCACGCCCCAGGGCAAACCCTGCGCAGCAACACCTTTAACATCCCCGAACCCAATGCCCTGCGCCGCCGACAGATAGACCCTGCCCGCCTCGATATGATGCTGCTACCACTGGTCGGTTTCGATCGCCGGGGCAATCGCTTGGGCATGGGCGGCGGCTACTACGACCGAGCGCTGGCCTTTAAGCAGCGCCGCAATGCGGCAAACACGCCCCTGCTGATCGGCCTGGCCCACCACCTACAGGAAGTGGAGCGCTTACCGATACAGCACTGGGATATCCCCCTCGACTGGGTCGCCACCGACCGTGAAATTTTTGCCGCGCGTTAACTGAGAAACTGCTGGTACGCGAGGTTGTCGGTCTCTTCATGGAAGGGGTACGCCAGTTTGCCGAGAAAAGCCTCCACCGCTTTCCGCTCAGACGTATCCGCTTGCAGGCCGACTAACACCCGGCCGTATGCGGCACCGTGATTGCGGTAGTGAAAGAGCGAAATATTCCAGCGATTACCCAAACGCGTCAGGAAATTCATCAAGGCGCCAGGGCGCTCAGGGAATTCAAACCGGTACAGCAATTCATTGGCGACCGCGCTGGGGCGATGACCACCGACCATATGGCGGATATGTAGCTTGGCCATCTCGTTGTCGGTCATGTCTTCGACCCGGTAGTCCAACTTGCGCAAGGATTCGACGACCTCCGTCCGCCCTTGCCCGCCGGCCGCAACGGCAACGCCAACAAAAATTTGCGCGTCGCGATCGTCGCCATAGCGGTAGTTGAACTCAGTGATATTGCGCTTACCCAGGGCAGCACAGAATTTTTTGAAGCTCCCGGGCTGCTCGGGAATGGTGACACTCAAGATCGCCTCGCGCTGTTCACCGATTTCTGTGCGCTCCGAGATATAGCGCAGGCGATCGAAATTGGTGTTCGCGCCACTGTCGATCGCCAACAGCGTCTGGCCTTCACAGCCGTGCTGTTCAACATATTTCTTGAGACCGGCGAGCGCCAGTGCCCCTGCGGGCTCGGCAATCGAGCGGGTATCGTCAAAGATATCCTTGATTGCTGCGCAAATTTCATCGGTATTTGCCGTGACAACCTCATCGACGGTTTTACGCAGTATCCGGAAGGTTTCCTTGCCGATTTGTGCCACAGCAACGCCGTCGGCGAAAATCCCGACCTCTTTCAAGCGCACTCGACGCTGCTTTTCCAGAGCGACTTTTAGGCAGGCGGCATCTTCGGGCTCCACCGCAATAACGCGGACATCCGGGCGTACATATTTGATGTAGGCCGCCACCCCAGCAGCGAGACCGCCGCCACCTACCGGCACGAATACCGCGTCGAGCGGCCCGGTAACTTGCCGCAAGATTTCCATGCCAACGGTGCCCTGCCCCGCAATAACATCGGGGTCGTCATAGGGGTGGACATACACCATGCCTTTTTCCTGCACGAGCTTTTGGGCATAGGCCGAAGCCTCATCGTAGGTGTCCCCGTGTAACACCACCTTGCCACCGCGCGAACGCACCGCATCCACTTTGATCTGCGGTGTGGTTTTAGGCATCACAATTGTTGCCTTCACCCCCAGCTTTAGCGCTGACAGCGCCAAGCCCTGAGCGTGGTTTCCCGCCGAAGCGGCCACCACGCCCTGGCGGCGCTCGGCCTCGCTGAGATTGACCATTTTGTTATAGGCGCCGCGCAACTTGAACGAAAATACCGGCTGTAAGTCCTCGCGCTTGAGCAGCACGGTGTTATTCAGTCTTTTCGACAGCAGACGTGCCTCGTCCACAGGTGACTCGATAGCAACATCGTAGACCCGGGCATCGAGAATTTTCTTGATGTAACTCTGTGGCATGTTGTCGGAGACTCCAATTGCGGCCTGCTGGCGGGATGATCGTATACCAAACGGCAAGTCTAACGCGTCGCTGCGCGCTCCACCATGCTGCGAGCAATTCAGAAGCACAAAAAAGCCCGCCGTAGCGGGCTTTAATTCACTCGGCTGCTCTTATCCGCCGAGGCGCCAACCAAACCGCACCTGCGCCGACGACGCCTGCGGCTCGCCGCCGAGAGTCTCCGGGGTAAAGCTACACTTCATAATGGCCTCTAGCGCTGCGTTATCCAGTCGTTCTACGCCACTGCTCTGCTGTACCTCTCCACTGACGACCTGTCCCTGCGCATCGATGGCAAATGTCATCGTCACCGTGCCTTCCTGCTTCAAGCGGATCGACGCACGGGGATAACGCGGCTTGCGGCAACTACTCCAATCCACGCTTGCCGGGATGCGCTCGGCATTTGCCTTGGGTTTAGGTTTTGCAGCCACTTTCGGAGCGACGGGTGCCGCGGGCTTAGCCTGAGCGGCCAAGGCCTTTTTACGGGCCAATTCAGCCTGCCGGGCGCGCTGCTCAGCTGCCTCTGCCGCTTCCTTGGCTGCCTCTGCCGCCGCTTGCGCCTGAGCGAGCGCCATCGCCTGCTCTTCCAGCACCGCACTCTGCTCTTGCTGTCGCAAGGCCTGTTCACGCTGGTTGAAGGTTTGCTCTAAACGCTGCTCCCATGCAAGCAGGACATCCTGCTCATCATCCGCCAACTCGGCATCTGCCAGCGAGGCAAATACCTGCACCGTTTCAACGGTTGCCGACTCATCGGCTGCGCCATCCCCCAAGCTCATTAACCACGCCGCCAGTCCTGCCGCTGCGCACACTGCGAACAGCACCACAGCGATAAACATTTCCGCCGACTGCACCAAACTTTTCTTGGGAGCACTGCTGGCTGACACGTCACTATTCATCATTGTATTCATTATTATCGTTATCTCTGCAGCATCAGGCGGTCAGACCAAACAAGCGACCAATACGCTTGAATACCCCGCGGCGGTCACTGGGTGGCTCTGGCGCTTTTTCAGCAGCCAGGCGCAGTGTCTGCTCTGGATTCTTTTGCAAAATATCGAAGCGCCGCACCGCCAAATTAACACTGCCGCGCAGCATCCCCTCGCTGATAGGTTTGCTCAGGAAGCGGTAGATTTGCCCGCGATTGATCAATTCAATTCCCAAGCCGGCATCAGCTCGCGAGGTTAGCACTATGGCCACCAGCGATGGGTGATGCTGGCGCAGAGCGGTCAGCAGGTGCGTCACGCTCTCGCCGCCGATAGATAGCTCGGTGATGATCACGCCGATATTTTCTGACTCCAGCGCTTCAAGTGCGCCGTCCAGATCAACCGCGGTAAATACCGGGCGATCTTTGTGCAATACGCGCTGCAGAACGTCGCGGGTGGTGCTGTCTTCGTCCAGCACCAGGATGCCCGTTTCATTGCGAAGCGCCTCCGGCCCTGCGGCGATATCAACCACCGTTTTCGCTGTGGGCGCAGACAGCTCCGGCGCCTCGGCGGTTTCGCCCGGCGCAGCGGCCTCAGCACTTGGCTGAGCCTCATCAGTGGTTTCTTCAACCTTGCTGTGATTCAGCTCAGCACTGACATCCTCAGCCACATCGACCTCAGAGGCCTTTACCGCCGCAGCGATGGTGTCGCGCAATTCGTTATTCGACCAAGGCTTGTTGATGAAACGGAAAATTTCGCCGTCATTTATCGCGCCCAATATGGCGCTTAAATCCGAGTAGCCGGTCAGCAATACACGGATCGCTCTCGGCCGGAGCTCGCGCGCTGTGCGCAGAACCTCGACACCCGTCATTTCCGGCATACGCTGATCAGAGACGATAACATCGACATCTTCTTGCTCTAACAATGCCACCGCGTCCGCGCCACAATTGGCGGTAAACACTTGATAGCGACTGCGAAACAAAGCCTTTAGGGCGACGAGGATTCTCGGCTCGTCATCCACGAATAAAATCTTTGCCTTACTTTCAATGCCTTCAGTCATCACGTACTCCTCAAACCGCGCTGTCACTGAGAATAATGCTGTCTTCGGTCACAACGGCTTGTTCTGGAACGGCCTTGCCCGCTATCGGCAGGCTGACAACAAACTCGGTCCCGACACCCGGCTCCGACTCCACTGAGATGCGGCCGCCGTGATCTTCGATAATGCGAAACACAATGGACAAACCAAGGCCCGTACCTTCACCGACAGGCTTGGTAGTAAAGAAGGGCTCAAAGATATGCGCGGCGGTTTCGGCATCCATACCGCAGCCACTATCGCGTACGCGCACCACGGCATTGTCGCCGTCAACAGCGGTGCTGAGTGTCAGGGTTCCCTTGCCATCCATCGCCTGAGCGGCATTATTGATTAAGTTCAGAAATACTTGGTTCAACTGAGACGGTGCGCAACTAATATCGGGTAGTTCGCCAAAGTCGCGCTGAATGTCCAGGTCTTTGATTTGGTTTTGGCAAATCTTCAAGGAGGTTTCGATCCCCTCGTTCAAGTCGAAGAGCTCGGTTTGCGAGCGATCTACCCGGCTGAAGTTTTTCAGGCTCATAACCAATTCAGCAATTTGTTCTAAGCCGTATTGGGCATCGCCCAATAGCATGTCGAACTCGCCGCGGCTTTCTTCGTCGATCACATCCTCCATGGAGGACACCAACTCCCGCACAATTGACACGTTGCTGTTGGCGTAGCCGAGAGGCGTATTAATTTCGTGGGCGACACCCGCCACCATTTGCCCCAAGGAAGCCATTTTTTCAGATTGGATCAGTTGTGCCTGCTGCAGACGCAAGTCTTCCAAGGCGGTGCTCAAATCACGGGTGCGCTCGGCGACGATGCCTTCCAGATTGATATTGGCATCCTGCAGCTCCATGTTCACTTGGTCCAACTCTTGGAATGAGCCGCGCAAACGCCAGGCGATCAATCCAAAAGCCAGCAGCAGCGCTGCCGCGTAGACAGCCAGGGTTTGGCGGTTGCGATCTGCCGCTGCCTGCAACTGGGAAAAGTGGTTCTCATAGCGCGCCTTGAGCGTTGCCAATGCGCCGGCAGCACCGGTTTCTGCGATTTCGTCCAGCTGCTGATTCAACTCATCTCGAGTGAAGCGTAGACCGTCCACCGTATCGAGCAATTGCGAAAGCGCCGCCAGTGCGTCGGTATCCTCCAGAGCACTGGCCTGAACCGCGATACTTGCACTCAACTGGTCTAGCAGCTCAGCGTTTTCTGCTGTTGAAATAATGCTGTACTGCGTCGCCTCGCGAATCAGTCGCTTGATGTCGCGCCCGAGAGCGGCTTCCGATTCTATCGCCGGTGCGCTGAGCACCGAAACACCGCCGCTGCGCATCGCCGCAAACAGCAGGCGCAAGCGACGCAGCGTTTCCTGGTAGGGTTCCAATGCATCCAACTTGGCTTTCGTGCTGCGCAGGAAGTCGTTTAACGCGCGGTCCACAAGCGGCGCCTGCCCCTTGAGGCCAGCCTGACCAAAACCGATCTGGCGCGACTGCTCATCGAAGCGCTCCGCGGCGGCCAGCATAGCCAGCGGCTCACTTTCTAACTGCAGCGGTGCACGCACGATGGCCCGATTGAGCTGTCGATCTGCGGTGTTTACGGCTTCTAACTGCTCCATGCGTACCACATGCAGCCCGGTTTCCAGCGGTGTTCTCAAGGTAACCCACAACAAATAGCCCAGCACGGTAAATGCCAGCAATATAGCCAGCGGCGCAAACACGCGCTGAATACCCAGTTGGCTCACTGCTGATGTTGTCGACCCTCGAACCGCCCCTTCTTTTATTTTTCTTATTCGGCTCATGCCGTCTCCTAAAGCAACCCTTCTCCCGGGAATCCCGGAAATACCGGCTTAGCAGCCAGTACTACTCTAACGACCGATTTTGTTGTTTCTATAGTCTTGCTAGAGTCGCCATTTTTATGATGTGTAATAGGTTGGCGACCGTCGAGGATAAAAGCTCATCACCCAAATGTCTAGGCGCCCGGAAACCGCCTTGCGGCTCGCATTCGCCACAGCGCAGTTTTATACTTGCCGCTCTCAATTCTCAGCGCAGCGAATCCACCATGAATCAGCAGCAATTGAAAGAAGCCGTGGCCGCAGCGGCCATTGAGCGCGTAAAACCCGCCATTCTCGACGGCGAAATCATCGGTATTGGTACCGGCTCAACCGCCAACTGCTTCATCGACCAGCTCGCCGCCCTAAAAGATGACATAAAAGCGACTGTAGCCAGCTCTGAAGCCTCGGCACAACGGCTGCGCAGCCACGGCATTGAAGTGGTTGAGTTAAATAGTTGCGGCCAAATTGCGGTCTACGTGGACGGCGCGGATGAGAGCAACCAGCGCCTTGAATTGATCAAAGGCGGCGGCGCCGCACTCACCCGAGAGAAAATCGTCGCGGCAGCGAGCAAGCAATTCATCTGCATCGCAGACGAAAGTAAATTGGTCGACCAACTGGGCGCCTTTCCCCTGCCGATTGAAGTTATTCCGATGGCGCGCAGCTATGTGGCCCGCGAGCTGCTGAAGATGGGTGGCAACCCGGTCTACCGCGAGGGCGTTGTCACCGACAACGGCAATGTAATCATCGATCTCTACGACTTTATGATCGCCACCCCACAAAAAACGGAAGAAACCATCAACGGTATCACTGGCGTTGTCACCAACGGCCTGTTTGCCCTGCGGCCCGCCGACGTACTGCTGCTTGGCACCGCCGACGGCGTTAAGACGCTACAGCGCGAGGGCTAGGGGCAACGATGTTTAACAATATTCTGGTTATCTGTATCGGTAATATTTGCCGCAGCCCAAGCGCGGAATACATGCTGCGTCAGAAGCTCGCCGAGGTGAAACCCAATATCACCATTCACTCGGCTGGCCTTGGCGCGCTGGTGGATAAAGGCATCGACGACACCGCAGCGGCACTGCTCAGCGAACACGGCATCGACCCCAGCGGCCACCATGCTCGCCAAGTCGACCGGGACATGCTGACCCAGGCCGACCTCATCCTCACCATGGAATCGCGCCATATTCGCGGCATCAATAAAATTGCCCCACAAGTTGGCGGCAAGACGTTTTTATTGGGCAAGTGGTCGGAAAATCAAGAAGTGCCCGACCCTTACCGCAAGAGCCGGGAAGCCTTTGAGCACGTCTATAAACTGCTAGACCAATTCACAGACGACTGGCTGAAGTATTTGTAGCGTGTCGCGCTAGGGGTGTGAGGCCTTAACGCTTTCCAACATGCGCTTAACGGGCTGCACTTGGTTCATTGTATAAAAGTGGATACCCGGTGCGCCGCCCTCCATCAGAATCTGGCACATTTCCGTCACATACTCTTCACCGAAGGCAGCAATGCTCTCCAGGTCCTGGCCATAGCCATCGAGTTTGCGCGCCAGCCAACGGGGAATTTCAGCGCCGCAGTTGCGTGAAAAGCGCGCCAAATTCGCATAGTTGGTGATCGGCATAATGCCCGGGTAGATCGGCTTATCGATACCGGCCTTTTCGCAGGCATCCAAAAAGTAGAAATACGCGTCGGCATTAAAGAAGTACTGGGTAATGGCGCTGTTTGCGCCGGCATCCAGCTTTTCTTTTAAGTACGCCACATCCTGCTCGTAACTCGGCGCGTCGGGATGAACCTCCGGGTAGGCAGCAACTTCTAACTCGAAATGGTCGCCGGTGTGCTTGCGGATGAACTCGACGAGTTCGCGGGCATACACTAAGCGCGTTGCCCCCATTCCGGAGGGAATATCACCGCGCAATGCGACGATGCGACGCACACCCGCCTGACGATACTGTTCAACCAGCGCCAGAACCTCCTCTTCCTCGTCGCCACCAAAAGACAAGTGAGGGGCGACATCAATGCCCGCCGCCTTGGCATCGAGAACGATGCCCCGGGTATTGTCTCGGGTAGACCCGCCCGCACCATAGGTGACGGAAAAGAAGTCTGGCGCCAGACTATTCAACTCATTGCGGGTGGCAACAAGCTTTTCGCGACCGGCTTCGGTCTTGGGTGGAAAAAATTCAAAACTGTAGCGATTGGCCATGCACACATCCGCTTATTATCTGTCACGCGTATTAACGCCCCGCGCCCAATAGGCGGCGCGGGGTAAACGGCAGCGGCAAAACCGCTACCTCGGGCTTAGTATTTGTAGCTGTCCGGCTTAAAGGGGCCGTCAACGCTCACACCGATGTAGTCGGCCTGATCCGCTTTGAGTTTGGTGATCACGCCACCAAAGCCCGCCACCATGTGCGCGGCAACCTCTTCGTCCAACTTCTTAGGCAGCACTTCAACGGTGATAGCAGCTTCGCGCAGCTCTTTTTCCAGATCGGCAAAGCGGCGCTCGTACAGGTAAATTTGCGCCAGTACTTGGTTGGCAAACGAACCGTCCATAATGCGGCTGGGGTGACCGGTGGCGTTACCCAAGTTAACCAGGCGACCCTCTGAAAGCAGGATCAAGTGATCGTTGCTAGCGCGGTCGCGATACACAACGTGCACCTGCGGCTTGATCTCATCCCACTGCCAATTTTCACGCATGTAGGCCGTGTCGATTTCATTGTCGAAGTGACCAATGTTGCACACTACGCAGCCGTTCTTCAGCGCCGCCAGCATATTCGCATCGCAAACGTTCACGTTACCGGTTGTCGTTACCAGCAGGTCGGTAGTGCCCAGCAGTTCGCTATTGATGCTGCTTGCCTCACCCGTGTTCACACCATTGATGTAAGGCGACACCACTTCAAAACCATCCATACAAGCCTGCATGGCGCAGATGGGATCGATTTCCGTCACTTTTACGATCATGCCTTCCTGACGCAGTGATTGCGCAGAACCTTTACCAACATCACCGTAGCCAATAACCAGCGCTTTTTTGCCCGACAGCAGATGATCTGTAGCGCGCTTGATCGCATCATTTAAGCTGTGGCGACAACCGTATTTGTTGTCATTCTTCGACTTGGTCACCGAGTCATTGACGTTGATCGCGGGCACTTTCAGCTCGCCCTTTTTCAACATATCTTGCAGGCGGTGAACCCCTGTGGTGGTTTCTTCAGTGATACCGTGGATCTTGTCGAGCATCGCCGGGTACTTCTCGTGGAGAATACCGGTCAGGTCGCCGCCATCGTCGAGTACCATGTTGGCATCCCAGGGCTGACCGTCTTTCAAAATGGTCTGCTCAATGCACCACTCATACTCTTCCTCGGTTTCACCCTTCCAAGCGAAAACAGGAATGCCGGCCGCGGCGATCGCCGCTGCAGCGTGATCCTGAGTGGAGAAAATATTGCACGACGACCAACGCACTTCTGCGCCGAGAGCGGTCAACGTTTCGATCAACACCCCGGTTTGAATGGTCATATGAATA
This sequence comes from uncultured Spongiibacter sp., assembly GCF_964011655.1. NCBI lineage: Bacteria > Pseudomonadati > Pseudomonadota > Gammaproteobacteria > Cellvibrionales > Spongiibacteraceae > Spongiibacter > uncultured Spongiibacter sp. The sequence continues at coordinate 25,879 of NZ_CAXGPO010000001.1, forward strand.
CAACCGAGAATTTTGGCACCCGCCAAGGGCTTGCTATCGCCATATTTTTCGCGCAAAGACATCAGCGCAGGCATTTCACCTTCTGCGATGCTCAGTTCTTTGCGCCCCCATTCGGCCAGGCTGATATCGGCAACTTTATAGTCGCTGAAATTTTCTACTGCAGTTACTGTGGCAGTCATATTGCTATCCTCAAATTAATTTCGCGAGTGGCTTTGCTTCTTACACCGCCGCTTTCAGCGCCTCGGCGCGATCGGTTTTTTCCCAGCTGAAGGCCGTGCTGGTTTCGCTGCGGGCTTCACCGTTTTCTGTCCATTGGTACGTATGCTCGTATGGCTCCCGACCAAAATGGCCGTAGGCCGCTGTGGGCTGATACATGGGGTGAGCCAAGTCCAGCATATTGGTAATGCCGTAGGGGCGCAGGTCGAATACCTGGCGCACTGCCGCCACCAATTTTTCATCACTGACTTTGCCGGTGCCGAAGGTGTTCACCGAAATCGAGGTCGGCTCCGCGACACCAATCGCATAGCTCACTTGAATCTCGCAGCGGTCAGCCAGACCCGCGGCGACAATATTCTTCGCCACGTACCGGCCAGCATAGGCCGCACTGCGGTCCACTTTGGAGGGGTCCTTGCCCGAGAAGGCACCACCGCCGTGACGCGCCATACCGCCGTAGGTATCAACAATGATTTTACGCCCCGTCAGCCCGCAGTCACCCACTGGGCCACCGATCACGAAATTGCCGGTGGGGTTGATGTGGAATTGCGTACCGGCGTGCAACAAATTGGCAGGCAGCACATGCTTGATAATCTCTTCGCGCACGGCTTCCTGAAGATCAGCCTGGCTGATATCAGGGTTGTGCTGGGTCGACAACACAACGGCATCAACGGCGACCGGCACGCCGTTCTCGTAACGCAAGGTCACCTGACTTTTTGCATCGGGGCGCAACCACGGCAGCACACCGTTTTTGCGCAGGTAAGCCTGGCGCTCAACCAAACGGTGGGAATAAAACAGCGGTGCAGGCATCAGGTGCTCGGTTTCGTTAGTGGCGTAGCCGAACATCAACCCTTGGTCGCCCGCGCCCTGATCTTCAGGCTTGGCGCGATCCACCCCCTGATTAATATCGACTGACTGCTTGCCAATGGCATTTAATACGGCACAACTGGCGCCATCAAAACCCACATCGGAGCTGTTGTAGCCAATGCCGGTAATAACGTCGCGAATAATATCTTCCAGATCCACGTAGCACGAGGTGGTGACTTCTCCGGCAACCACTGCCATACCCGTTTTAACCAGGGTCTCTACGGCAACCCGGGCATGCTTGTCACGCGCGATGATCGCGTCGAGCACCGCATCGGAGATTTGATCGGCAAGTTTGTCTGGGTGTCCTTCCGATACCGACTCGGAGGTGAACAGGCTGTATTCAGACATTGATAGTCTTCCTCATTGTAATGGCCCTGTGGCCAGCTCGTTATTTCTTGCCCGGCTTTATAAACTGCCGAACTTGCACGCGAAAACCGTTTAACTGGGCCAGGTACACTGACGGCCCCTCTTCCAAGCCGCAGGCCAACGCCCACTCGCTTAATTCTTCCTGAGCAATGCCCAGCCACAAATCACCGCAGGCCTCTCTGGCCCAGTTTTGATCGTGAGGGCAGAGCTCTGCCAGGCAAAATACCCCGCCCGGACTCAACATGCGCTGTACGTCGTTAAAAATATCTGACGGCGACGGCACGTGGTGGAGCACCATATTGGCAATCACACAATCGGCTCCACCCTCGGGCAAACGCCGGCTGCGGCTGTCGCCCAGCACAAACTCTATGCCGTCGAGCCCTTTGCCAGCAGCGGCGGTGCGCGCTTTGTCCAGCATTGGCTCACTGTTATCAAGCGCGATCACCCGCGCGTAACGGCCAGCCAGTTCAGCCAGAAAATCGCCCTCTCCTGGGCCGATCTCGACCGCCAAACGCCCACCCTCGGGCTGACTGGCCCGCAACAGCTCAGCGCAACTTGGGCCGTATACACTGTAGGCCACCATTTGCTCTTGCTGCTCACCGAACTCACCGGCGTGCTCAGCGAAAAACGCTCGCGAGCGCTCCGCCCGCTCGGCGACCACTTTTTCTAGCTGCCGCTGCTGCCCCGCATCCAATACCAGCTGCTCGGCAGCATTAAGCACCGCGGTGTGCAGCTCGGCCACACTGGCATGTTCAGCTTGCCAATTGCGGCGGTAAAACAAGCTATTACCTTCGCGACGACGAACAACCAACCCCGCAGCGGCGAGTATTTTTAAATGGTGGCTCATGCCCGACTGGCGAACATCTAAAATCTGGCACAGCTCCTGAACGCTGTAGGCATCGCGACTTAACACACGCAGCACTTGCAGACGCAAGTTATCGGCTCCCGCCTTGCAGAGCTGGAGAACCATGGCGCCGATAGCCGGCGCGCTTGGTGTTACAGGGAGAGACTCAGAGGAATCTGCCGCCGCCACATTGCAAGAGTGTGCATCCATGGCGAGGCAGTGTAGCAGCCTTAAGGGCTATATCAAAATATTTTGATATAGATTTCCATTTAGTAATTATTGCACCAGCGGCCTCGGCATTGGCGCCGCTGAGGGGAAGGAGTGCCGCAGGATTCGCCACACCACTTGACCAAACTGCCGCGGCAACGAGCCGGTATTGTAATGCTGACCAAATTTCTGACATATCGCCCGCAGCTCTACCGACATTTCCTCGTAACGGTGGGCCGGCACAGTGGGAAACATATGGTGCTCGATCTGGTGACTAAGATTGCCTGACAATATATGGAACAGCTTGCCACCACTGAGGTTCGACGAGCCTCGCAACTGACGCAAATACCATTCCGCTCGGCTCTCGTTATCCAACACCGAGCGCTCAAATACCTCGGCATCGGCGGTAAAGTGGCCGCAGAAAATGATCATAAATGTCCAAAGGTTGCGGATCAGGTTGGCAACCAAATTACCGCTGAACACCGTTAGGAAAAACGGCCCGGCAAGCAGCGGGAAAAACACATAATCTTTAAGCAGTTGACGCCGGGTCTTCTTCCAGAGCGGTCTCAGCTCCTCCTTTAACTGCGACCAGGACTTCCGCCCCTTGGCGACCTTGCCCAGCTGCAGCTCCTGAATTGCCACGCCCCACTGAAACAACAGCGCCAGCAATACCGCGAATACCGACTGAAACAGGTAGGAAAAATGCCAACGCTGCTCGGGGAAGAGCCGCAGCAGGCCGTAGCCCACGTCATCATCAAGCCCCTTGATGTTGGTGTAACTGTGATGCTTGTAGTTGTGGCTCTCGCGCCAGTTGTCTGACGTGCCGACGATATCCCACTCATACGTCGCGCCGCGCAGCGCAGGTTCGTTCATGAAGTCGTATTGGCCGTGCATCACATTGTGGCCAATTTCCATGTTCTCCAGAATTTTTGCCACACCCAGCAATACGGTGCCCAGTATCCATGCAGGCGGGAAAACGCCGATAAACAGCAGCCCTCGCCCCACGACCTCCATGTATCGCTGCACGCGAATCAAGCGGCGAATGTAGCGAGCATCGCGCTCGCCCACGTCGGCGATCGCGCGCTTTTGCAATGCGTCGACGGCCTCGCCAAACGCGGTTAATTCCTCTGGGCTCAGCGCCCGACTTTTCCCTTGACTCACAAAGCTCACCTATATGTCCAATTCGATGTTGCTGTTTGCGCGGCTGACGCACAGGCGCACAGAACCGGCCCCGCGAAGCTGCTCACCATTTAACTGATTTTGACTTTCCCCACTGCGCTGACCACAACTGCAACTGTTGCAAATACCCATGCGACAACCGTGAGGAGGCTGGTGCCCCGCCTCCTCTAGCGCGTCGAGTAACGACTGTTGAGAAGAAACCGCGATCGTTTGCCCACTGCGAGTTAACGAGACCTCAAAGAAACGCTCCTCTGCCACCGCCTCACCGAGCCGTTGCGGTGGACTAAATGCCTCGGCATAAAAACCACCCGCCACGTCAGAAAATAGCTCGCGAGCCGCTCCCACAAACGCACTGCCACCACAGGCAAATACACTGGCATTTAGATACCGTTCACACAGCGGCGCCGCCACCTCCGGGCTCAGACGCCCAGTCGAATAAAGCGATGAGGAATCACCGGCGTTGCAAAACCGCCTCACGGAAAACTGGGGGTGCGTCTGGCAGAGCGCGTCCAGTTCCTCGGTAAAGCAGAAACGCTCGACCTGCTTCTCCCAATACCACAGCTCACCCCGAAGCGCCTCACCGCGCCTTGCCTGCTCGGCAATCAGGTTATAGATCGCCGTAATACCACTGCCCGCCGCGAGAAACAGCTGCGTCGGCGCCCCTGCCAAGCCTTCCACAAGCTCACCATAGGGCTGGCTGAGCTCAAGCACATCGCCCACGCGCAAGTGATCGTGTATGTAATTGCTGACAAGCCCGCCCGGCTCACGACGCACCGAGATGCTGACACATCCCCCCTCAGCGGGGCGCGACAGACTGTAACTACGGTTGCAGAGGCGACCGTCAATCTCGACAGACACATTCACATGCTGACCAGGCTCTGCCGATTGAAAATTACGGTTTGGCCGCAGCTCGATACTCAGCGTCTCTGCGCCTTCCATGCGCAGGCTCTGCACGCGGGCAAATACCCGCCGCCACGCCGTAATGCTGCCGAACTCGCGAGCCCAAAAATCAAATTGCGACTCGCTTATCAGCGCTCCTAGCATTCCTGCCACACGCGGCATGCGCTCAGGGAAACTATTCAAAGAAGAAACCACACTCGCCATTGCTTTCATCCGGTGGTGAATTTTCGACCAATATACACCTGTATTTATAAGTGTCAATACACTTGTATATTCATGTGTATATTTACTTGTATATACGAACGTCAAACAACGCACTAGAATGAGCACTTCAGGCCAGCAGGGCCAACCGCGAACACGGCAGAGACATGGGCATCAGAACACGACGCAAGAACAAGCAGGAAGCCGAGACCAGCAGTCGCCGGACACAGGTTACCGCGCAAGATTTAATGGATGCCGCCGTGCGGCTGCTGGGCACTCACCGCAGCGTTTCCACACTGAGCCTTCGGGAAATTGCGAGAGAGGCCGGGATCGCCCCCAACAGTTTTTACCGTCACTTTCGCGATGTTGATGAGTTGACGGTTGCGCTTATTGATCAGGCAGGGCGCGCCTTGCGCGGTATTATCCGCGAAGCGCGACAGCGGCTTTCCATGGAGCGCAGTGCAATTCGCACGTCGGTCGAGGCGTTTATGGACCAGCTCGACGCCGATGAAAAATACTTGCAGGTGCTGCTGCGCGAGATGTCCACGGGCTCGGACGCCTTCCGCCAAGCCGTCGAACGGGAACTCACCTATTTTGAGGACGAATTGCGCGACGAGCTTGAGCGCATGGAGAAACTCACTGGCCACGCCACCTTTGAACCTGCGCTCACCGCAAAGGCCATCACCCGCCTGGTTGTGGCCATGGGCGCCAGTGCCGCCAGCCAGTCGCTTGACCAGCGCGCCGAACTCATCGACCAAACGGTCATCATGATTCGCATGATCATGGTCGGCTCCCAAGCGATGGCAAAGAAAGCTTAGGCCCCCTCGACAGCCCCCAAGCCAATACAAAAAAGGAGCCTTTCGGCTCCTTTTTCATTCTTGCTACTTGCTGATTGGGGTCAGCACAATCGGCAAATCATCAACCGGCTTCGGCAGTGGCACGGTTTGCATCTTGTCGCTGAAGTTGTCCGCCAGGCGGAACTCGTAACGGCGCAAGAACTGGTGGAGGAAATTCTTCACCTGCATTAGCGCAAAGTGCATACCGATACACTTGTGGCCGCCGCCACCAAAGCCAACAAAGCTAAAGCTGTGACGCTTGTGCTCATTGCGCGGCTCCAGCCAGCGGTCGATATCGAACTTAAGCGGAGCGTCCCAATACTCACCCATGCGGTGGGTATGCTGCGGCGCCATAAACAAAATGGTGTTGGCAGGAATTTTAAATCCGCCCAGCTCACACTCATTGATGGTGCGACGCTGCATCATCATCACCGAGGGGTGCAAGCGCAATGCCTCTTTGGTCGCCGCTTCAGCAAGTGGCATTTTCTCCAGGTCTTCATACTCCATGAAGTCCTTATCGATCGCCTGGGCTTCCTCGCGCAGGCGCTGCTGCAACTCAGGGTTTTGCCCCAGGTGGAACAGCAAGTGGCTGAGTGCACTGGTCGTTGTATCGTGGGCGGCAAAGAGCAGGAAGCTCATGTGCGCAACGATATCCTCATCAGAGAAGTACTCCCCTTCTTCGGTCTTTTCCTTGGTGAAGAAGGTAAAGGTATCGATGCCATTACCCGCACGACGCTCGCCAATCAGCTTGCCGAAAAACTCCTTGAGGAAGCGCTCCGCTTTTTTACCTTTCGCGTATTTGGTGCCGGGGATTTCTTTGGTGACGATACCCATTAAGCCATCGGCAATATCCAAGAATGCGGTATTCAGCTCATCGGCACGCGAGTCGTCTTTGTCCAGGCCAACGAAAATTTCCGAGGCAACGTCCAGCAGCGTTTGCTTAATGGCTGGGAAGAACAGCATTTCCTTGTTCTTGCCCCACGCTTCAACCGCCTCGCCAATCATCGGCCCCATCGTGCCGATATAGCCTTTCATCGCGTCATTTTTGAAGGCCGTTTGCATCATACGACGCTGAAAACGGTGCTCCTCGTGGTCGCGCAGCAACAGCGCACCCTTATAGAAGCGCCCGAGAGAGCCCATGTACCCCATCTCGGCAGAGAAATTTTTATCGCGATCCAGGTAAACCTCTTTATAGAGGTCAGGGCCAACCAGCAGTACGCCTTTAAAGCCCGCCAGACCGAAGCGAGAAACTGGTCCGAACTCCTTGTATTGTTTATCGATCGTGCCGTAGAGGTCTTTCACCAATGGAAAGGTGTGACCAATAATCGGCCACCCAAACGAGCCGGGAATGTGATCCAACTTGTCGTTATTGGGAGCGAGTTTGTAATCCGTATTGACTGCTGTGGCCATGCTTCTGCCCTCCGAAGGGGGTCCGTGTAGTGAATTATTTTGGAAGTCATCATAGAAGCCAGCCCGATACATATCAAGCGTTCGATATGAAATATTCGTCATCTTCAGGTATAGTTCCGCTCAGCGACAATTGAGCACACCCAGAGGTACGCCCCACAGTGAGGAAAGTAGACCACGACAGCCGCCGCGAGGAAGTCGCCGAAGCGGCCGCGAGACTCATTGCCAGCAAGGGGCTCGAGGCACTCACCACCCGCGCACTGGCAAAGTCACTGGGGTGCTCCATCGGCGTGCTCTCGCACTACTTCAGCAGTAAAGAAGAAATTGTGATTGCGGCGTTTCGCTGGGCAGACCAGCGCATTGACCTGCGCATGCAAGAGGCCAGCATCCAGCAGGACAACCTGAGCCTGGATCAGTTCTTCCCCATCATCAAAGCAGGCCTCCCCCTCGATGAGGAGTCCGACCTCGAGTGGCGAGTGCGCTTAAATTTGCACACCTTCGCCCTCACCCACAACGATAGCCTGCAGGCCGAGTTGGAAAAGAACACACAGAACCGCGAATTAATGCAAGGGATGATCACCTCGCTGCAGGCGCAGGGTGAATTGCGCGACGATGTCAGCGCAGAAGACATCACCAATATCGCCTTTGACCTGGTGATCGGCATGGCCAAGAACCTGGTGATGAGGCCCTTCAACGAGCGGGAAGAGCGGTCGGCCTATCTGTTTAGAATGATTGAACAGCTGCGCCCGGAGAAACGCCGTCCGGACGCAGCCAGCGCTTAAGCGCGGCTTTTCTCGATAACCTCGGCCGCGTACCACTGCAGCATTGCCACTTTCTCGTCGACCGTTTTGTCATCGGGCTCAGAGGCATAGACATCGCGGAAGGCAACCAACACCTCATCAACGCCGATATCTTCTAAGCGTTTAATGCCATCGGCGCTGTAGGCCTCAGCAGTCATGGCTTGAAATTCAAAGGGCAGATGATCGCGCCCATACTCAACGCGGAATTCATTGATTTGATCGATCATTGCCTTGATCGAGTCTAAATCACCACCGGCCGCAATCCAGCCATCACCCAGGCGAGCCGCGCGGCGCAGTGCAGGCTTAGAGTGACCACCGACAAGAATCGGGGGGCGCTCGCTCGGCACGGGGCACAGCTTAATTTCCGGCAGATCGAAGATTTCCCCCTGATAACCAAAATACTCGCCGCTCATCAGGCCGTTGATGATCTCAATCATTTCGTCCATGCGCTTACCGCGGCGCTCCCAGGGGACATTGGTGACTTCGAAGTCTTCGGCCCAGGGGCTAATACCGACACCGTAGCCAAAGCGGTTACCGCTGAGAATAGCCAGCGTCGACAACGACTTAGCGATAAGCGCTGGCTCGTGAACAGCCAGTTTGTGCACTGAGGTTGTGAAGCGAATATTTTCGGTTTTCGCTGCCAGGTGAGCCGCTAGCAGAAAGGGCTCCATAAAGGGAACACCATCGAGGAACTCTCGGCTACCGTCGTTGTTATAGGGGTACTTAGAGCTCGCTTCTTTGGGATAGCAAATGCTGTCAGGCATGGTGATGGTGTCGAAACCCAGCTTCTCCGCTTCAATACTCAGCGGCACATACTGTTCAACCGGACACATACTGTGGTGGTAGGCAAACTTCATGGTGGCATCCTTCTTTGCTTATTGTTCCCCGCCGATGCGGTATCGATCTTCACTATAGTGTGGCGAGTTCGCCGCCTATAACCTCCGAACGGACGAGTTTACGTATTGGTATGGCGACTGGAGGCAGGCAGGCTGAGGATAGTTGCTGGCGGTATAAGCTCGCAAACCGCCAGCGCCAAGCCATCGCCCACGAAACAGGCGCTGTTTTTTGCTAAGCTAAGGCGCTATACCACCGCCGCATGCAAGGAATATGACACTGACCGCTGTTAAAGACACCCGAAGCCACCGCACACGTGACAGCCTTATTCGCGCGGCCGAAAGGCTCTTTGCCGAACAGGGTGTCGATGGCGTCTCGATCAATACCATTACCCGCGCCGCCGGCCAAGCCAACCGCAATGCGGTGCAGTACCATTTCGGCAATAAAAATGGCCTGCTACAGGCGATTTTCGACAAGCACGGCCCCGCCCTTGCCGAACGCCGCGCCGAATTGGCAGACCAAATGCTGGCTGACGGTGTTGCCACGCCACAACTGGTTGCCACCGCCATTGTTCAACCGCTGATCGAGAAGCTGGACGACAGCGACGGCGGCGAAGCCTATATCCACATCAGTGCCGAACTGATTGCCACCAATACCCTGGGCTACGACTTGGCGGATAAGCACTCCCTGCAGTTGGCGCGGGAAACCAAAATCGCAAAGCTGGCAGCGCAGGAACTTACCGAGCTCCCCCCCGAAATTGCCCAGCAGCGCATTCTATTGATGAACGTACTCGGCTTTCACGGCGTGTCCGACCATGCGCGGGTGCGCAAAAACACGGGGTTTAACCCACTGATCCGCGACACGGACTTCATGGCCAGCAACCTTATTGACAGTATGGCGGCCATATTGGAAGCGCCACCGTCGCAGCACAGCCTGGATATTTTGGCCAAGCGGCGACAAACCACCCAACACGGCGACCCGTCATGCGCCTAACCTTTCTCGGCACCAGCGCCGGCACCCCCACTCGGCACCGCAATGTCACCGGCCTGGCGCTGGCCATCGACGACGCCCGCGATTGGTACCTGTTCGACTGCGGTGAGGGCACTCAGCACCAAATACAGCACACGCGATACAGCAGCGCCAAATTGCGCGCCATCTTCGTCACCCACGTGCACGGCGACCACTGTTACGGGCTGCCAGGCCTGATTGCCAGCGCTAACATGAGCGGCCGCAAAGCCCCCCTAACTATTTGCGCGCCCGACGGTATCGAACAATTTATCCGCGCCACCTTCCTGCACACCGACATACGGGAACTGCGCTTTCCTCTGGAATTTGTGCGTAGCGATGCGCCGGACTTCCATTTTGACGATGGCCACCTGCGGGTCAGCGCTCACGCGCTGTCTCACCGCGTCCCCTGCTTTGCCTACCGCGCCGAGGAAGTCCCACCCCGCCACCTGATTGAAGAAACGTTAGACGCCAAGGGAATTCCCAGAGGGCCGCTGTGGAACCGACTGCAAAAAGGGGAAAACATCGTCTTGGATGACGGCCGCGCCGTGCTCGCCGACGATGTTAGCCAGGCGGCCTGGTCACCGCGCAGCGTTATTGTCGGCGGTGATAACGACCAACCCGCCCTGCTACACGACGCCATGTGCAACAGCGACGCCATGATCCACGAGGCAACGTTTACCGAGGACGTTCTGGCCCGGGTGGGACCGCAATACATGCACAGCACGGCGGCCATGGTGGCCAAAGCTGCCGAGCGCAGCGAACTGCCGCACCTACTGCTAACGCATTTCAGCCAGCGCTATCGCCTCAAAGGTGGGGAAAGTGTTGAACACAGCATCGACGACCTGCGCAAAGAAGCGCGCCAGCACTACAGCGGCACATTGATCATGGCCGAAGACCTGGAGTGCTATCAGCTGGAAAAAAACCGCGACATAACGCCGCTTTCAACCGACCCTAAAAGGCCCTAGGGCATCGCCTCTAGCGCAGCACGCTGGCGCTCCTGCTCTTCGCGAACCCACTGTTTGTTGTGCTCACCGGGCACAAGCAAGATCGGTGGCGGCGTTTGCGAGAAGGCAGCCAAACTTGCCGCGACAACATCCTCCGCGCTCGACCAATACGCCTCGGGAATCGAACGCTTATCAAAGCCCGCCAGCGCCTCACGCCCGTGAAAGTCGCTGTGGGTGTAACCGGGGCACAGGCACTGCACGGCAATACCGTGACGGTGATTTTCCTTGGCAAGAGACTGACTAAACGCCACCAAAAACGCTTTTGAAGCGCCGTATACCGCAGCGCCTTTCATCGGGATCAAGCCCGCCATGGAAGCAACATTAATCACCCGCCCGCGACCGAGTTCCTGCATGTAGGGCAGCGCGCCACGGCACAGCGACACACTCGCCTGACAATGCAGGGACAGCATCTCCAGCTCAGTGTCGAGGTCACTGTCCACCAGCGCATTGTCGGTGGTGAATCCGGCATTGTTAATCAGAATGGTCACCGGGCCTTTTTGCCGGATGGCCTCCATCACTTCGGCCACGCCCAGCGGCTTGCAAAGATCGACGGCAATACAGTGAATCTCACAGTCGACGCTGGCCAGGCTCTCGGCAACACGCGACAGTTTTTCTGCGTCGCGCGCCACAAGAATCATTGATGAGCACTGCGGAGCAAGCGCCTGCGCGAAGGCTCGGCCAATTCCGGCAGAGGCGCCGGTAATTAATGCAATATCGGAATTATTCGCGCTGGCCATAGTCCATCTCTTAACATTGTTCAGGGCGTGAATTCTGCACTGAAGGCGCGCCGAGGGGAAGTCGAATCCCGGGAACGCGAGTTACCAAGTGTTCATGTCAGCGCGACGGCAACACACCCCAACAGGAGGCAATATGCGCAACTATCTCACCTGCTACGCCGCCGGCAGCCTCGGCGGCTTGGCCAACAGCCTGGCGCTTTGGCTTTGCGGTCTGTACGGACTAACCGCCGCCGCGGGGGTCAATATTTCGCCACCACTAACGCCGGAATGGCTCTATCCGCGCCTGGTCTGGGGAGGCCTGTGGGGCCTGCTATTCGCCCTGCCGCTCTTCAGCGGAGCGTGGTTGCGTCGCGCCTTGCTGATCAGCCTCGCCCCCAGCGCCGTCCAGCTTTTCATTATTTTTCCGTATCACTCTCCGTACGGCCAAGCGGGGCTTGCCCTCGGCACGCTAACGCCCGTTTTTGTGCTGGCATTCAACGCGGTATGGGCAATTACCTGCGCGCTTAGCTTGCGCCTGACTCGTTAAAATGAAGAGCCGGGCTGCTGCAAGAATTCCAGCTCTTCGGCGCTGGACGCTCGCCCAAGCACGGCATTGCGGTGAGGGTAGCGGCCGAAGCGCTCGATAATATCGGCGTGCTGGCGAGCAAAACGAAGATTATTCTCCACGCCCAGCGCCTCGTAGAGGGCAAGAGACTGCCGCTGAATCAGTTTCGATTCACTGTGCATATACGGCATGTATAAGAACGCCCGCTGTTGCTCATCGAGAGTGCGATCTGCACCGCCGGCAATGGCCTCTTGCGCCAATACCAGCGCTAGCGGGTCACATTGAAACGACTGCGGGCGGTCGCGATAAATATTGCGGGAAAACTGATCCAGTACAATGACCTCGGCCAAACGCCCCAGCGGCTGGTCACGCCACTTATATAGCTCGGCGGCCGCCGCAGCACGGTGACATTCACCAAATCGTTTGGCGATTAGCGAATCCAAATCTGCCGACTTGGCGAACCACTGACCGGGTGTCAGTTCATCAAACCAAAATTCTATTACCGCTTGCCACGTTGTCACCGAACACCCTCCGTTACATAACATGCCGCCATCCCCTGCTGCCAAGCCGCAGATAACCAGTATAAAGTGCATAGGCACAGCGTTGCGCCTGCTGCGACTCATTAACTTACTGCAGAGGCAGCCCAATTACTGTTAACGAGCCACCAACAGCGGACAGTTAGCCACAAGGGCTGCTAAAATGCCGTCGAAAATTCCCTCAGCTGGAGAGCACCCGATGGCCAAGGCAAAGGCGGTTAATTTTGAATCTGCCCTCAAAGAACTCGAAACACTCGTGCAAACGATGGAATCTGGCGAGCTGAGCCTGGAAGAGTCGCTAAAAGCCTTCGAGCTGGGCATGAGCTTGAGTAAAGACTGTCAGCAGGCGCTTGCCGATGCTGAGCTTAAGGTGCAACAACTCACTGCTGACCTCGACGCTACGGACCCCGCCTAATGCCCTTTGACACCTATCTTCAGCAATGTCAGTCGCGGCTACAGCGCGCGCTGCCGGAGCACCTGGCCCAGGCATTTAGTGAGTTCAGCGATCACGATGCCAGCGAGCAGCTGGCCCGCCTGACCGAGGCCAGCCAATACAGCATTATGAATGGTGGCAAACGCGTGCGCGCCACACTGGTCTATGCCACCGCGCAAACCTTACAGGCCGACATCGACGACGCCACATTGGACAGCATTGCCTGCGCCATTGAGATGATCCATGCCTACTCCCTGGTTCACGACGACTTGCCCGCCATGGACGACGACGACCTGCGCCGCGGCAAGCCCACTTGCCATATCGCCTACGACGAGGCCACGGCCATTCTTGTTGGCGACGGCTTGCAAAGTCGCGCCTTTGAACTGATCGCCGAGCTTCCTCTCCCTGCCACACATTGCGTGGCGATGGTCAAGCTTCTGGCGGCCGCCAGTGGCCCGCGCGGCATGGTCGGTGGACAAGCTATCGACCTCGCAAATGTTAATCGCAGCCTCGATCTGCACACACTGCAAACCATGCACCAGCTCAAGACCGGCGCGCTCATCCGTGCGGCTATCGGCCTGGCCGCCCTGGCCTGCGGAGCCAGCGCGTCACAGCAGCAACAACTGGACGATTATGGCAAAGCCGTCGGCCTGGCCTTCCAAGTGCAGGACGACATCCTCGACATAGAGAGCGACACAGCGACATTGGGCAAAACCCAGGGCGCCGATATCTCGCTAAACAAGCCGACCTTCCCCAGCCTGCTCGGCCTCGATGGCGCCAAGGACCTCGCTCGGCAGCTCCACCAGCAAGCCGTGGCAGCACTGAGCAGCTTTGGCGATCACAGCGACGCCCTGCACCAACTTTCCAACTATATTATTGAGCGGCAACACTAAGCGGGCCATCAACATTGGCCGCTAACAACGTATAGTACCGCGCGAACACCGTGTCGCAGGCCGACAATTGGTTTACAATTGCCCCCTTTTTCGCCGCTTTGGGTCAGAAATTGATGTTCCAGAAAATTCCCTCGCAGCCACCGTCAACGCCCTTACTCGATGGCATCGCCGACCCGGACGACCTGCGCGGCTTGGAAGAACAGCAACTCCGTCAGCTCGCCTACGAACTCCGCGAGTACCTGTTGTATTCGGTTGGTCAAACCGGCGGACATTTTGGCGCTGGCCTGGGCGTTGTCGAACTCACCATCGCGCTGCACTACATTTACAACACCCCCGAAGACCGCCTGGTCTGGGATGTCGGTCACCAGTGCTATCCGCATAAAATATTAACTGGCCGACGCGAGCGCATGAATACCATGCGCAAAGCAGGTGGTTTAGCCGGCTTCCCCAAACGCGAGGAAAGCCCCTTTGACACCTTCGGCGTCGGGCATTCCAGCACCAGTATTAGCGCCGCTCTGGGCATGGCCATTGCCGCCCGACAACAGGGCATCGACCGGCGCACCGTTGCGGTCATTGGCGACGGCGCCATGACCGCGGGCATGGCCTTTGAGGCCATCACCCACGCCAGCCACACCGGTGCCAACATGCTGGTGGTGCTGAACGACAACCAGATGTCGATTTCGAAAAACACAGGCGGGCTGAACACGTATTTTTCTAAGATCTGGGCATCGAAAACCTACAACCAGATCCGCAGTGGCGGCAAATCCGTGTTGGAGAAATTCCCCGGCCCGGCAAAAGATATTGCTGCCCGCCTGGAAGAGTACATGAAGGGGATGGTCTCTCCTGCCACGCTATTTGAAGAGCTGGGCTTCAACTACATTGGCCCCATCGACGGTCACGACCTGGATGTACTCGTTCCCACTTTGCGCAACCTTCGCGAGCTCGACGGCCCGCAAATGCTGCATATCATGACTAAAAAGGGCAAGGGCTTTGCCCCGGCCGAGAAAGACCCGGTAGGCTTTCACGCTATTTCGAAAATTGAGGCCGACACCCCCGCCGCAAGCAAAAAACCGGCGACCCCTGTTAGCAAACCCAAATACCAGGATATTTTTGGTCAATGGCTGTGCGACCAAGCCGAGGCCTGCGACAAACTGGTGGGCATCACGCCGGCAATGTGCGAAGGCTCTGGAATGGTTGCCTTCTCAGAGCGCTATGCAAAGCGCTTTTACGATGTTGCGATCGCTGAGCAACACGCCGTTACCCTCGCTGCCGGTATGGCCTGTGACGGCTTGAAGCCGGTTGTCGCAATTTATTCAACGTTTCTCCAGCGCGCCTACGACCAACTGATCCACGATGTTGCCCTGCAAAACCTCGATGTGACCTTCGGCATCGACCGAGCGGGCCTGGTCGGAGAGGATGGCCCCACCCACGCAGGCGCCTTTGACCTCAGCTTCTTACGCTGCATTCCCAACATGGTCGTAATGGCGCCCGCCGACGAAAACGAAACCCGGCAAATGCTTCATACCGCCTATCACTACCCAGGGCCAGCGGCTGTGCGCTACCCCCGCGGCACTGGCCCAGGAGTTATACCAGCCACAGAGATGGCGGCCCTGGAGATCGGCAAAGGTCGAAAAATACGCGAAGGTGGCGAGGTCGCGATTCTGAGTTTTGGCACACTTTTAACAGCTGCCCAGGAAGCGGGAGAAAAGCTCAATGCTAGCGTTGCAGATATGCGCTTCGTTAAACCACTGGATACCGAGCTAATTGACCAGCTCGCTGCGACGCACTCGCTGATCGTCACCGTTGAAGAGAATGTGATCGCTGGTGGCGCAGGCAGTGCGGTAACGGAATACCTGCATCAGCGCGGCGTGAACGTCGCGGTATTGCAGCTCGGCCTGCCCGACACCTTCGTCGACCACGGCAACCACCATACTCTGCTCAGGCAGCTCGGTCTGGACGCCGAGGGCATCGCCCAAAGCATTCAACAGCAACTGCAAAGCTGAACTAGCGCGCGGCGACTTCCGGCATAGCCGGCCTCGCCGGTAAGGCCTCCCCCTCAACGGGCTCAGTATTCGCCAGGCGCGCCTGCAAGCGCTGGTAAAGGCTATCGAGGTGCTGCTCATAGGAGCGCAACGGCATAAATGCGCTTGGCTGGTACAACTCGAGATCAGCGATCGCCCAGCGCTCAACCAAGCCCTGGCTCTGCAAATACAGCAACGATCGCAAGTGGCTTCCGCGAATCACCGAATTCGCCGGGCGCAAGCCGATTACCGGTTTGTGCATTGCCACCGCCTCGCTCACCATGCTCAAGCTATCTTCCGTGCAAAAAATGCGCTCTGCTGCCCCTAAGTAGGCATCGGCATTCGGGCTACTTGCACCCTGATACACAATGGATGACAAGCAATTCTGCTCGTCGAGGTAGCTGCCGAGGATCTCTCCCGCTTGCTGGCCGCTGCGGCGCGACGTGGTAAGCAGCCACTGAATGCCGTGGCGCGTGGCGACCGCCGCCATCGCCTGACCCAGCTGATGCCAATCACTCTCCTGATAGCGCAGGCCGCTGCCATCGCCCCCGACCAGCATCGCCCACAGCGGACGCTCAGCCTGCTCTGACAACAGGCTACCTGCACGGGTATTTTGCTCGGCATCGGTTTTGCAAAGTGCTACCCGGCTGGAAACATTGCACTGCTGCCAGGCGCTGCTAGCTGAAGCGGTGGGAAACGCGGTGACATTTGCCGAAACGGCATTGGCGGGCAGGCTATAGCAATTTCCGATCACGACATTGCGACAGCGCCAATGCTGACTCAGCGCAACATTCAGCGCCAACACATTGCCACCGAAGGACACAACAATATCCGGTGCGATATCCGGCAATTCATCACAGCGGTATGCGATAGACACCAGCCGCTGCGCCCAGGGTTGATTCATCGCGGCCAGTAGTCGCAATAGTCGGTTTAGCAACTTTAGCTTGGGTCGCGCCCGTATGGCGCGAATCTGGGTGTCACCCCGGTGGCCCCGAGCAAGCAGCCGCGCTACGCCCTGGGCCTGCGAAAAATGTCCGGGCTTACCATCGTGAAGGACTAAAATGTGTTGCGACATCCGCGCCGACTCTCTCTGTTTACGATGAGAGAGAGGCTATCGGCTGCCAATGACTGAGCGGCGACAATACACTTACGGTTTAGTGACAGCGCCGCAACTCAATGAGTGTGAACAGGACCTAGAACAAGTGCCCCAGTTTGCCGGACTTTGTTGCCAGATACTTGGCATTGTGAGGGTTTTGCCCCGTTTGCAAGGGCAGGCGTTCAACCACGTCGACGCCCTGATCCGTCAGCGCATTGACCTTGCGAGGGTTGTTGGTCATCAAGCGCACTTTGCTGATACCGAGCTCTTCGCACATGACTTTCAGCAAGCTGTAATCACGCATGTCTGCACCAAAGCCCAGGCGTTCGTTTGCCTCGACCGTATCGGCGCCTTCATCCTGAAGTTTGTAGGCGCGGATCTTATTCATCAGGCCAATGCCGCGGCCCTCTTGCCGCAAATAAAATATGGCACCGCGACCTTCCTCGGCAATTTTCTCCATCGCCGCCTGAAGCTGGGAGCCACAGTCACAGCGCATGCTGAACAGGGCATCACCCGTCAGACACTCTGAATGGATACGGGCGAGCACAGGCTGGCCGTCGTCGATATCACCGAGGCTTAATACAACGTGTTCTTTGCCGAGTTCGGCGTCCTCGAAACCATGAATATCAAACACTCCCCAAGGGGTGGGAAGCTTGGAGGACTCAATAAAGCGGACCGCCACAGGCATCTCCAAGAAAAAATCCGGTCGCGCATTTTAGCAGCGACGCGCGCAGCAGGCGAGCCAGAATACGCAATTGGGGCAGCCAGGGCCTGTTAACACTAATTGAGTTACGCCTGTTGCGGCTAAAAATTCTCCAACCTAGGAATGAGAAGAGAGGTTTGCTTATTCCAAATGAACGACGAATGGTGGATTTTTAGCCGCAACCCAGAGCGCTGGCGCCATTTTTGCCCCCAGCGTTGTTGTCGGTCGCTTGTTTGGGCCCACCAAACTTCGCTTCCTCCGCCTAGCTGGAGGCAAAAATGACCTCCAGCAGGTGCATCTCAATTAGTGTTAACAGGCCCTAGGGGGCACTTAAGGTCATAATACTGCCGCGTTCTTGAAGATCGACATGCTCTAGAAAGCTCATTCCCAGCAGTATTACATGGGGGTATTCACCATCCACCACCACAGCGGGAATATGGTGGCGCTCTATGCCGCCTACCGCCAGTTTGTCCAGTTTCACCGCAAAGCCGCGGCTGACGCCAGACGCAGTGGCAATACTAACCACTGGCGCGTCGTCGTAGCGAATACCTAATTGGCGGGCATGGCGAGCGCTCATTGCTACTTTGGTGGCGCCGGTATCCACCACCGCCTCGGCGCTTCGACCATTGATCTGCAGGCGCGTTCGGTATTCACGATTGCTGTTGCGCTGCAACACCACTTCCTGGCGTTCGCTCTCGGCATACAGTGTGCCAATACGTTTATTGAGTGTGAGGCGGTGGGTTTTGCCTTGATAGCGCACCTGAGCAAATCGCGAATTCGCCGACAGCACTTTGGCCCCACCCGGGTGGCTGCTGCCGGTGCGCACTAATTGTTGCTGGCCATTGATCTCCAGCAGCACCGCGTTTTTAAATAGTCCGCGCACAATCAACTCGCTGGCGCTGGCTGTCGTAGCCGCCACCATTAAAACTGCAATTATCGCCAGCTGTTTCATACGCGCGATCTCAAAAATGGCTCTGTCTGATTATTGTGTTTGGCTACGCGCATAGTAGCACCCACACAGCGCAGGTCGATACGTTATCTCCACAGCTTAGCCAGCACCCGGCAATCGCTGACGCCGAAGTAACTCAATAAACCAACGGTGCCCTGCATCGCCGTTCAGGCTTAGTGGCCACATCAGCCAGACGGGTATCGGCGGCACCGGCAATGGAAAGGGCAGAACCTGAATATCGTAGGCCGCAGCGTATCGCCTGGCGAGTTCGCGGGGCATAGACGCCAGGGCATCGGTTTGCTCAACCACCGACGGCATCGCCGCGAAGTGCTGAACATGAAGGTCGACCCGGCGCTCAAGCTTCTGCCCGCCCAGTGCCAATTCAAGCTGGCTGCGGTAACGGCTGCGCTGGCGCAGCAAAATGTGGCCCTCTGCAAAATACTGTTGCGCAGACAGGCTGCCAGCGATACGCGGGTGGGCACCGGCGGCAATCACTACCAGCTCTTGCTCACCCAATAGCGCCGAGCAGACTTTATCCGATTCAATCCGCACAAAGTCGATCACTGCATCGTACTCCAGGCGAGACAAGGCTTTGGCCACATCTTGTTGATCCAGCACCTCGTTGCGCAAACGCAGACCCGCTCCTGAACCCTGCAATGCGCGCAGCAGCGGCCCCAGCGCCGCCATTTCCATGTAGCCGTCAGCCAACAGGCTGAATTCCCGCTCGGCGGTGGCAGGTGAGAACACTTGCTCCACGCTGAGCGCTTCAGAAATCAGTGCGAGGGCCTCGGCGACGGCCGCCTGAGCGGCAATCGCCCGTGGCGTTGGCCGCATCCCGCTGCGGGTGCGCACAAACAGCTCGTCTTTCATGGTCAGCCGCAAGCGCTGCAAGGCCGCACTGACAGCGGGCTGGCTCATGCCGAGTTGCTCGGCCACCCGAGACAAATTTTGTTCGCGCAGCAGGGCCTCAAACACCGTGAGCAAATTAAGGTCGACCGAGCGTAAATTCAGCTTCATAAATATTAGGTATATAAATTATCAAATTTACAAATACCTCAAATCCCGTAACCTGTCTACATCAGCCGCATATAACAGTAACAAGGAGCTGCCATGACACTGCAACCTGCGCATTTCGTGACACTATTTATAATTGTTTTTGCCCTATGGGAATGGCTCAGTGGCCGCGCCCGCGCCGAGCGCAAAAACAAGGAAGATTGGCAAATGGCGGGGCTGAGTGCCGCCGGCATGGTGCTTATCCAACGGCCAGCACTGCTGTTTGGCATCGCTTGGATCGCTGGCCTCATCATCCCTCAGTATCAGGGCGGCCTAAGCTGGTTGGTAAGTGATTACTTCTGGCTAACACTCATCGGCTACATCGCCTTAGAGGAACTGTTCCACGGCCTTGGACACTGGTTTGCCCACGCCCGCCGGCCCAAATCGCGCTGGCTGCAACGCCTGCAAGGCCTCTATAAGATCGGCCATCGCCCACACCATTTGTCGGGCGGTAACGACGGCAAGGGGCAATTAACGGTGACGCAGACCTTTGTGGAGCACTGGCTGTGGTGGTTCATCATGCCCAATTACTGGTTCCAGTTTTTGGCTCTATACCTGGGACTCACAGAAGTGTTTATTATCGGCACGCTGTTCAAAGGCCTCTGGGCGGCTCACAACCACGTGAACTGGAACTATGACTTGTACTTCCTCAACCACCGCTGGGCCTGGGTGAGAAATAGCATGTATGCCCTGTGCCACATTTTCACCTTTCCGACGCAGCACCACCATCACCATGCCCGTGGCAAAAATTCAGGGAGCAACCTATGCAACCTGTTGGCGATCTACGATTGGTTGTTGTTCGGTACATTGGTGATCGAGCGCGAGAAGCCCAAGGTCTATGGCTGGCGCCAAACCCCCGAAGAGGAGCACAGCGCCTTATACCGCTACTTTTACACCGACCTTGCTAAGCTTCGCTAGTGGAGCGCCAGTAATTCGGCGACCACCGCCTCAGGGTCATCCGCCTCGGTAATCGCGGTGATCATCGCACAACTCCCAACGCCCGTCGCCAGCACGTCGGGGGCCCGGCGGCGGTCGATCCCGCCTATCGCAGTAAGGGTATAACTCGGCGAGAGGATATCGACCCAACGCTTAAGCTGAGTCAGGCCCTGAGCCCCAAAGCGCATCACCTTACTGGTCGTCGGATAGACCGGGCCAATCGCGATATAACTGGGTGACAGCGCATGAGCACGAGCGATTTCATAGTAGCTGTGCGTGCTCACGCCCAAGCGCAAGCCAGCAGCTGCGATAGCGCCGATGTCGGCAATATCCAGGTCTTCCTGGCCCAAGTGTACGCCATAGGCCCCGGCGTCAATCGCCTGGCGCCAGTAATCATTAATAAACACCCGCGCGCTGTATTGTTGGCCCAGTGCAACAGCGCGCCGAATTTCCTCATCGAGATTGCTCTGCTCGGGGTTTTTAATGCGCAACTGGATCGTTTTAACACCGGCACGCAGCAAGCGCTCCAGCCACTCAGTACTGTCCACCACCGGGTACAAACCCAGTTCGCCGCCACAATCGGGAAACGCCTGAATCGGCGCGGCGGGCAACTGCCGACTCAAACGTGGAAAGTCCTCCAGCCGCTGCGGCCAGCCCAGGTGTACAACCGGGCCGGGGCCACCACCGAGCTGCACAGCCAAACGCAGTCCCTGACTAACATAGGCCTTAGCAATGACTAAGGCATCAGCCAATTCGTAGCCACGAGCGATCAGCGCCGCTATCGCCGACGATAGCGTACAGCCAGTGCCGTGGGTATTGAGGGTGTCGATGTTTTCGCCACTCAGCCAGAAGCCACTCTCGCCATCGGTCCAATAGTCGTGACGACAGCCATCATCGGTGCTCAGGTGCCCGCCAGTTAGCAGCACCGAACGGGCGCCTAACACCACGATATCCTGGGCGGCACGCTCTACGTCAGCCGGGGAGTTAATCTCACGATTGAGCAGGGTTTCGGCTTCGCTGATGTTTGGGGTCAGCAGGTCGGCGCGCGGCAAGATTTTTTCGATCAACGCCTCGCTGACACCGTCCTCCATTAACTGACCGCCACTGGTAGACACCATAACGGGGTCGCAAACCACAAAGCCGCGATAGTCAGCCAGGTACTTTGCCACCATCTCAACAACATCTTCGCCGCCGAGCATCCCCAGCTTTATCGCCGCCGCCTGCAGGTCACTGTCGAGCGCATTAATTTGCGCGGCAAGCGCCCGACGCGGCGTAATGGCCACATGCCCAACAGTAAAACTATTTTGTGCAGTTAATGCCGTAACCACTGAACAGCCGTGCACGCCAAAATCGTGAAAGCTGGCCAAGTCCGCCTGAATACCGGCTCCGCCACCGGAATCTGAGCCGGCAATCGTCCATGCAATGGGCTTTGAATGACTCGCCATAAGGCCTTTTTACCTCTGATTAACCGTGGGGTTTCCCTACTCTGGACGAAATATGGCTTCGGCCTTGAGCCACATTGGTCGGTCGCGCAGGCGCAATAGATACGCCTGAATATTGGCGTAGGAGCCAAGCACATCGCCGCCCGCCGGCCCTGGAATCAACGGCGAATCGAGCATCATCAACGGAAAGGCGACCATAATATCGGCAGCGCTAAATTCACCGGCAATGTACTCCCTGTTCGCCAGCACCCCCTCCATATACCCGAGTACCGTCTCAAATTCGCCGTGCACAAAGCTATTGTAGGCGGGGTTATCCACGCCACTCATGCCGGCGATCATATTCATCAGCACCGGCGTCATCAGCGTTGACTCAGCCGCATGAAGCCAGTGCAGATACTCAATATATTCCGGTGTCCCGGCGGCCGGCCGCAGGCGACCCTCGCCATACTTGTCGAGCAAATATTCCACAATGGCGCCGGATTCCGGGATCACCAAGCCATCATCTTCAATGACCGGCGCTTTCCCCATCGGGCTGACCTCCCAAAGCGAGGGTGGCGAGCGGAATGTCTCTGGGTCGCGATCGTGCTTAACCAAGCGGTATTCAAGACCGAGCTCCTCCGCCAACCAGATAATCCGATCGGAGCGAGAGAGACCAAGATGATGGATCGTTAACATGAAGCCTTCCTGTGCTGAGATGGGTTGGGGCGCGACACCCGCCTACCACTGATAATAGCAGTGCTTTGCTATCGGTACCGGCCTCGCGCCACGGCGATGATTATTGGTGCCAAAACGGCATACCGAGCGTCGGTGTCGACGGTGAGGCGGTTTGCCGAGCTGGCATCGCACCCGCGCGATACGCTTTGCGGCCCGCAGAGAGTGCATCGCGAAACGCCTCGGCCATGGTGACCGGCTGACTGGCCTGGGCAACCGCGGTATTAAGCAGTATGCCGTCGTATCCGAGCTCCAATGCCTGTACGGCATGAGACGGTTTACCGATGCCTGCATCCACGATCAACGGCAGCGACGGCAAGCGCTCACGAATGGTTTGTAAGTTGTAGGGGTTCATTAACCCCCTACCCGTACCAATTGGAGAGCCCCAGGGCATCAGCACCTCACAGCCGGCATCGCGCAGACGCTGACAAACAACCAGGTCGTCAGTGCAATACGGGAAGACCTTAAAGCCCATCTTGCTCAACTGCTGGGCCGCCTCGATGGTGGCGATTGGATCCGGCTGCAAATTGTAGTCGTCACCAACAACTTCCAACTTCAACCAGTCCGTCTCAAAAAGCTCGCGGCTCATTTGCGCGAGCGTCACCGCCTCTTTCACGGTGTGACAGCCGGCGGTGTTCGGCAACAGGGTTTTCCCAAGGCTTTTAATTTGCTGCCAAAATGCCTCGCCACCGCCTTGTTCAGGCGACTGGCGGCGCAGACCGACGGTAATAATTTCTGCGCCCGAGGCCAAAATAGCCTCGCACATCACCTGCGGTGACGGGTACAGCGCACTCCCTATCAACAGGCGACTGGTAAACGACTTACCGTAGAGGCTCCACGAGTCCTGCCGATCTACAGACATGCTTTATTCCTCAATTTTCGAGCACACGAGCGCTAGCCACCTTGCACGGGGGCCAGCACGTCTAGCTGATCGCCATCGCGCAAGCGGTGCTCGCCATAGCGTGAACGCGGCACAAAATCACCGTTTACGGCAACCGCAACCTTGCCACTTTCAAAGCCCCATTCTTGAAGCAGCGCCGCCAGGGACTTCTGCTTGTCGCACTGTTTCTGCTGATTGTTCACACTGACGGCGATCATGACGCTCGGACCCGTTCACACATACCCTGATCAAATTTTTCCAATGCCTGCTCCACGACATGAGGACTGAGCAGGTAGCCGTGACGATAGAGGCCGTTCACTATCAAACGGCCCGGCTCAGCCATGACCACCGGCAAGTTGTTTGGCATCGCCGGCCGGCAATGCGACCAGGCATGCTCTACCTCCGCTTCCGCAAAACCACTGTGCAAGCTGTACAACGCCGACAGTAGCTCCAGATGACTACGCACGGTCACCGGCGCCATCGACTCGCTCTCGATCTCCGTGGCACCAATCACATAGCGATTATCTGGCCGTGGCGCGATGTAGAGCTTGTAGCGCGGGTGCATCAAGCGCACTGGGCGCTGTAAGTTCACCTCTGGCGCATGCAGCCACAATACCTCACCGCGCACGCCCCGCAGCCCCGCCAATTGTCCCTTGGCACCAATCCCGCGACAGTCGACGACGCAATCAAAATCTTGCCAGCGGCCCTGCGCATACAGACGCCCCGGCTCAATGTCAGTAACGTCGACATGCTCGTGCCACTGGCCTGAAAGATCGGCGATGGCGTGATCGAGAGCACGAAGTAGCGCGCTGTTATCGAGGTAGCCCTCGTGAGGCAGGAACAAACCGTTGCGATAACGACCCGCTAACTCCGGCTCCAGTTCCGCGAGGCGCGCCGCAGAAAGTTGCTCAACATCGGCTAAATGATCTGGCACGACCGCCTGCAACTGCTGGAGAAAATGCGCCAGTGTGGACTGGTCCAGTTCGTGCGCAACGACAACACTGCCATCAACGCGGCATGTGATATCCACGCCGGTTGCTTCGCCCAACTCAGCAATGTGCTGTGGCCACCACGCGAGAGCGCGCAAGCCCCAATCGAAAACCTGACGCTCGGCGCTCGCCACTTCAGTGTACGGCGCCAGCATCGACGCGGCGATACGCGCCGCGCTCTGCTCGGCAGCGCGACTACCGCGTTCAAAGATACAGAGCCGGTGCCCACGCTGCAGCAACTTCCAGGCGAGCAAGCGTCCCAGCAAACCGCCACCAACAACGGCAATAGATATTGCGCTCATGCGCGCCTACACCTTGTGGTAGATTTCACTACCTTGCTCTTTAAACTCGGCAGACTTTTTCGCCATCTCCTGCTCGATATCGCCTGATTCCAGTTTTGCAGCGTAATCACGCACATCTTGGGTGATTTTCATCGAACAGAACTTTGGCCCACACATTGAACAGAAGTGGGCGACTTTCGCGGACTCCTTGGGCAGGGTTTCGTCGTGAAACTCTCTCGCGGTGTCCGGATCGAGCCCCAGGTTGAATTGGTCCTCCCAGCGGAATTCAAAGCGCGCCTTACTCAAGGCGTTATCACGCAATTGCGCGCCGGGATGCCCCTTGGCTAAGTCGGCCGCATGCGCCGCAATTTTGTAGGTAATGATGCCGGTTTTTACATCATCCTTATTGGGCAAGCCCAAGTGCTCTTTCGGAGTGACGTAACACAGCATGGCGCAGCCATACCAGCCGATCTGCGCCGCGCCAATGCCCGAGGTAATGTGGTCGTAGCCCGGCGCGATATCAGTAGTGAGCGGCCCCAGTGTATAAAACGGCGCCTCGTCACAGTGCTTTAGCTGCTCGTCCATATTCTCTTTGATCATCTGCATCGGCACGTGACCGGGGCCTTCAATCATCACCTGAACATCGTGCTTCCACGCCTTCTTGGTCAACTCACCCAAGGTACGCAGCTCGCCGAACTGCGCTTCGTCATTGGCGTCGGCAACCGAGCCAGGGCGAAGCCCATCACCCAGCGAAAACGACACATCGTAGGCCTTCATGATTTCGCAGATGTCGTCAAAGTGGGTGTAAAGGAAGTTTTCTTTGTGATGGGCCAAACACCACTTCGCCATGATCGAGCCACCGCGCGACACAATGCCGGTTACGCGCTTCGCCGTTAGCGGCACGTAACGCAGTAGCACGCCTGCGTGGATCGTAAAGTAATCCACGCCCTGCTCGGCCTGCTCTATCAGCGTATCGCGGAAGATCTCCCAGGTGAGGTCCTCGGCGATGCCGTCGACTTTTTCCAGCGCCTGGTAAATTGGCACAGTACCCACCGGCACAGGCGAATTGCGCACAATCCACTCGCGGGTCTCATGAATATTTTTGCCCGTCGACAAATCCATCATGGTGTCGGCACCCCAGCGAATGCCCCAGGTGAGTTTGGCAACCTCTTCCTCAATGGACGAACCCAGTGCGGAATTCCCAATATTGCCATTCACCTTTACCAGGAAGTTACGGCCGATAATCATCGGCTCCAGTTCAGGGTGGTTAATATTGGCCGGAATAATGGCGCGACCGCGAGCGACCTCGTCGCGAACAAACTCGGGGGTAATTTCTTTGGGAATGCTCGCCCCAAAGGATTGTCCCGGATGCTGCACCGCCAACTCCCCCGACTCACGCGCCTGCGCCAGTGCCATGTTTTCTCGTATGGCGATGTATTCCATCTCTGGTGTGATGATGCCGCGCTTAGCGTAATGCATTTGGCTAACGTTCTGCCCCGCCTTCGCGCGGCGCGGCCGGCGCTTAAGGTCAAACCGCAGCTGCTCAAGGCTCAAATCAGCGGCGCGTTGACGGGTATATTCAGAACTGTCACTGCTCAGTAGCTCGGTGTCATCGCGATCCAATATCCACTGCTCGCGAATTGGCGCTAAGCCCTTGCGAATATCAATGCTCGCCGCGGGATCAGTGTACGGACCAGACGTATCGTAAACCCGCACCGGCGCATTGGGCTCCAAGCGAGTGGAACCGTCAGGGTCTTGCACAGGCGTCGCCGTCAACTTGATTTCCCGCATCGGGACCTGGAGGTCAGAACGACTCCCTTCAACATAAATCTTTGACGAACCCGGCAGGGGCTCAACGGCAGCGGCATCGACTTGCGCAGTTTCACGCAGCAACGGATATTCAGATGAACTCATTATTCCCCCCGCGCACGTAGGCGCTCAGTGTTGTAAACACAGGGAGCAGATCGTCAGTAGAGACGGAATATGACTGAGGCGACCTTGTTCCCTACGCTGGCATTATCCAGATCAGGTGCAACGGGACTCGCTATGCGATCTCAGCCCTGGCCGATTTGGCCGTGACGGGCGCCCCGACAAGAGTTTGTCAGTGTAGGGTGGGGGCAAGGCAATGGCAAGAGGCAAGCGACTTGGCACCCCACGAACAACGAGCCATAAAAAAAGCCGCTACTGCGGCTTTTTTACTCGGCTTACACAAGCGATTATTGATTCACTTTCGGCAGGGCTTCTGACAATGCGCGAGCATAGGCATTGCGGGCTGTTTGCAGTACTGCCAAATCCTGTTGAGTTGTCGCGATCTTTTGATCGGCCACTCGCACATTCATAAGCTGATTTTTGGCTTCACTACTCAGTGACTCCAAGTCGTATTCTTTTCCATCAATGGTAATGGTTTGAGCTTGCGTCATGATTAAAATTCCTTTTTTACTGTTTACAATCCGTTGTTACCTTCCAAGCACCTCATTAGTAGTATTTAAAAAAACCATTGAGACACTGTCCAGCACGTTTAAACGCGCTTCCAAGTAAACTGCTGCTTATTAATTTATAGCAAAGCACTAATACTTTGACGCAACAAATTTACCAGCTTTAAGGCATTGCCTCAAACAGAATTCATATAACTTTTCCGAGTACATCACTTAGTCACTTGAGGAGGAGAATAACTGATCGCGGTAGTTCGCGACCCTGGCTGCCGTTCGCTGCCTGTCCTCAGAATCTTGCTCCTGCATACTCCTGCGCAACTGGTCGGCAAGCAAAAGGTTTTCTGGGTGTTCGGCTATACGCGCCTCAACGGCCTGACTCCGCTGTTCATGCCTTATCCATAACGCACACATTTCCTCACGCTGCTTTTGAGCAAGTAAGTCGCTAGCCGTCGGGGTATTCTTCTCAAGATTTGCGCTATCATTTTTCTCATAACTAACATCCATTTGCGAACGACTGTGCGCGAGATTCAATATTTTTTCTCGCACAAAAATTTCCTTTTCGGCTGCAAGCTTTCTCTCAACCGCTTCTATATAGTTCAAATTTTCTTCTGAATTTATGCGGCTTAACTTTCCCGCCAATTCGCTTTCGAGTGACGTTTTTTCAGCTTGATACAAACTACCAATCGACTGGGCATCGTCACCGCTCCGTAAGCGCTCTACATACGCCCCAAATAATTGATGGAAATAGCTTTCATCCCCGCCATTAACCGTCTTATTCGAGGCTATAACGCCCGATACGGGCTCCGTCATAATTGCCTTCATATTGAACCCTCCAGACAACTTATCCAGGCTTTAACTCAGCAAAAAACACGCCAATAAAAATATGCCCATATATCAATAGTTTATTTTATAGCGGAACACCAAAACGAAGAATAGCGGCAAAAAAAACCCGGCTTGCGCCGGGTTACAAACTCAGAGTAATTCCGCTTTCGCGGAAAACTTAAGTACGGTTAAGCGATTTCGATCCAGCCTGCACCAGAGTCAGCACCGCTTTCCAAGCCAACCAGGGCCGCCGTACCAGGCATTCCTACCAGCTCTACAACAGTGTCGTTTCCGCCATCCTGGAAAACAAAGACACTGTCTTTCTCATCCAGAACGTTGTTTCCGTCAGCATCATAGGTGAAGGCGACAGTGCTACCACTATTATTGAGGTTAGCGGCGAGATAACCCAGTGCATCTTGCAAGCTAATCTGACCTGCACCTGTACCAACTTGATTCGGACTTAAGCCGTTATCATTGTTGTCAAATGTGGCCACACCATTTGCAATGTTAACACTGCGAGCCGAACCAACATTAGCATCTTGCGCTGGAAGATTAGCGTTTGTAGCAATAATAGTACTGGCCAAATCGAGAACATCCTCACCTACAGCACCCAATGCATTAAAGCCAAACACCTGGTCCATGGCAGCAGCCGTTGATTCACCATCTGCAATTACTACAGTGTCTGAAGCACCGTCTACCACTTTAGAGTTTTGCATCGCAAACTTGTCAGCGCCAGCACCACCATTGAAGGTATCCGCGCCAAATCCACCAATGGCAGCATCATTACCCGCACCACCCCGGAAGTCGAGAGTACCTAATGCGCCAACCATGATGGCAACATCGTTGCCGTCACCACCGTCCACAGTCTGATTATTGCCATCGTTCCGGATGTACAAATCAGAGTTCGCAGTTGGCGCGGCAGCATTGCCATCTTTATCAAGGTCATTCACAAATGCACGGCGACCATCGAGAACGGCGGAGTCGGTATTTAGACTATCGCCAGTCCAGCTAAGCGTTAGCGTAGAGCCAGCGCCTACAGCCAACATTTGGTCGACATCCCCCAGACCGAATCCCTGACCATCAACGTCGATCTGAACTGATGTGATACCACCACCATCGAGCGATACGGTATTGGTTGCCGTGGTCGCGGCGTTACCTGAGTTAAAGTTATCCTGAACAGTATCAATACCTGTGCCTACGCTGTAGGTATCGTTACCAAACAGGCCTTGCACCAGGTCATTACCTGCACCGGAGAAGATAACGTTATCTCCGCGCCCACCCTGGATAGTGTCCCAGCCAGAACCAGTCGTAATGGTGTCATTTTGCGCCGAACCAGTGATAACGTTGTTACCGTTGCCGCCGTCGATTTTAATACCCTTACCAGCGGAAGTTGCTGCACTGAACACATCATTACCGCGGCCCAACGTAACATTGGCTCCATCGCCCAGCGCAATCGCATCTGCAGTAAAGTTACCTTGCACTGAAGTAGCGTCCAGGCTCTTAAGAGTGTTGTTCAAAGCACCACCTGAGATGGTCTTAAGATCAACATTTCCTTGAGCTGAAACCGTCAGAGCAGACAGGTTTTTACCATAGATGTTGTTGATGATCGTTTGTGCATTAGGCGCGCCTGCGGTGCGGTCTTCATCAGCTACGGTAACATTCATGGTTTTAACGCCATGTGCCGTCAGCTGACCTAGCTCGTACATGGTCGCACCAAAAATAACATCATCAAGCTGTGAATTAATGTTAACGGCTAGTGTGTCTCCCGTGTTGTTCGCAAGGGTTACGCCGTTGAACACTGCCTGGGTTGACTCATCGTTAATCCACGCCTTGTATGCAGCATCACCGGCAACGGTGCTGCCAATGCCTGTCCAGGTTGGACTAGCAAGGCGAGCTGCCGCTTCAGCCTGCGAGCGATTAGCCGCAGTGTTGTCATTATCAACGTCCAAATCGGCCGAGAAGTTTAGCTCGCTCAAGGTCGTATCCGTTAGGGTGATAACGTCTTTAGTTTCTGGTGTTACCACAAACGGTTCTGCTGCATTGTCGGCTTTTTGGGCTGTAATATTGTTATTACCAGTCCTATCCGTGGCGTTTGAGCCCATGATAACGAGGTTATCTACGTCAGCATTGGCCATTCCCAAGCTGATTTTTTCAGAGGCGACAATATGTAGGTTCTCGATGTCAACAAGGTCCAAATTCGCATCTTTGCTGAATGCAGCCCGAACAGTATCCACACCACCTTGGTCACTAATTTTGTCTGCAGAGTTAAAACCATCAACCGTTGCGAACGTCAGGATATCGTCACCGCTACCCAAGCGAATATCTTGGTTAGCGTTACCAACGGTCAAACGCAGATCACTTGCCTGAGCAGAGCCGTCTACCACTTTGCTAATCAGCGTTTGCGAGACGGTAAATTCATCACCAGCCTCACCACCACTCAACGTTAGCGTTCCAGTATGCTCAGCAGAGTTAATTAAATCGACGGTGTTAGATTCGATGTCATTATCGATAATAGTGATATTTTCAACGCGACCATCATCTTTGATGGTGTTGCCATCACCATTATCACCATCTACATCCAAGCGGAAGTTGAAGAAGTTATTACCACGGGCGTCTGGGTTCGGGTTATTGCGATCATCTTCAATAGTGATTGCGAACGTGTCACTACCTGTTGATGCATCCTTCAGCTGAACATCAACCAGAGGGTTGCTGGCACCGGTAATACCGTGATTCAGCTGAACACCATTTTGAGCCAGCGTAGACCCCAGATCACGCAGGTTAAACATGGCCGAACCACCCTGCTCACCTCTCATCAATACACTAGTGAGGGACGAATCGAAGGCATCGAAATCTACCGTCTGTGCGCCGTTTTGCTGACGCAGCTCTAAGCTTTGGATATTGCTAATTGCTGCATCATTTTCTACACCTGCCGTGGTGACCAAGCTGTTAGCGCCAGCACCACCATCTAAAACATCACGGTTGGTCGGCGACGTATCAGTCACAGTTTCCGAGGTCCAAAAGACGTCGTTTCCAGCACCACCTTGAATATTCGTGTGAACCATCGCACCTGAATTTGATGGGTCAGGGTGCCCACCCAGTGCAGAGCTAATATCAATTTCCATATCACCCGTAAAGGCTGATGCGTCAAGGCTCAAAAGCCCCACAGCCGATGGATTAGCAATGCCCCCGGATCTTAACTGATTCCACTCAAATACAGTATTTATTCCAGGCGGGTTATTATTTTCCCAAAGATTGACGATTTTAAGATCATCACTACCGGTAATAACCAGTGACTCCATTTCGTTAACTGAGAAGCGATCTAAGTCGACGCCGTTTACCGCGTTAAGGTTGACCGTTTCAAAGCCTTCTGTGGCAGCACCCGTTCCGCGGCCAGATTGCCCAACCATTTGAGCGAGCACGTCATCCAATTCGATATCAAGTGTATCGTTACCAGTCAACACGCCTTGCTTATAAACAAAAGCAACAGTGGCGTCATCTGACGCTGTATTTGAGACGCGCAGATCAGCCACAGGAGTACTGATATTATCTACCGTAACCGCACCAGCATCTTGTGTAACGCGCTCAACATTAACCTTTTCGGTCGAGTCCGCATTACGCAGATCTAGAGTTGTGGTGCTGCCAGTCCAATCGATATTAATATTTTGGATATTGATCAGCTTAGGGGTAACAACCGGCGAGGTTTGTTCATCGCCATTCTGGTGCCCCATTGTAACGTTCAAGGTATTGTCGGTTTTACCGGCAGTACCTGTGAGCACATCTTCATCTTGCAGAGACAGAATACGGTCAGAGCCATCTGGAGTGAATACCATCGGGGCATCGAAAACGTCAGCCGTAGCAACATCAGTTCCGCTGGTCAGCTGATAAGCGCCTGGCGTGCCGCCATTGCCCGCTGGGTCAACGGTGATATTTACCGTTTGAGTAATGCTGGTTTTACCGTCTGAAATCACTACATCGAAGCTGTCGGTGCCACTGAAGCCAGCATCGGGGGTGTAGGTGAATTGGTTGCTGCCGTTTACAGCTAATTGACCGTTTGCGGGCTGAGTAGGCGAGTAAGTGAGTGAATCGCCGTCCGCATCGGTTGCATTGATGGAGATAACGGTTGAGTCACCTTCGTCAACACTTACAGCCTGGCTGGCCGCTGCTTCTGGAGCACGGTTAGCGGGTGTGCTGGATTTGCTACCACCGTTGTCGTCGTCATCGTCGTCTGAGGCGGCAACAATGGCCGCCGCACCGAGAACACCGGCACCGATCCACACGCCAGTAGGTACTGAGCCGCCGGACGAACCACCGGTTGATGCGCCGCCAGATGACTGTGCGTTGGTGTCAGCCAGAACCATTGCCGCAACGCCATTGTCGGCAGCAGCAACTTCTACGGCTTCAGTTTGAATTGCGCCTTCGCTAAGCGCCACTTCCTCTTCCAGCTTCTTCTCATCGTCGAAGAGGCCTTCTACAGGTGCGGTTTCTAGTTCGGCTTGGGGGGCTACAGCAGCCGCCAATTCGGCAGACAATGTGTCGACAGCAGTCGTATCCACATCCACTGTAATTTGCTCACGCGTTCCTTGCTTTTTCATTTGTATCTCCCTGGGTACGAGTACTATCCGACATCCGCCGGAATCTCTACAGCAACTGATTTTGCAATCAGTATTCTGGTCAATAGCAAGCATCCTGCCTGCCGTGTCACGCGCTGTACTCAATCCTTGAAACAGACTTGCGTAACGCCGGTATGTACGAGTACCGACTTGACATAAACTTTTTCGAGTTTGAAAGGTACGTCAGCGCTGTCAACACGTCAATACCCTATAAAGCTGCTCGAAAGATTTTATCTTTAATTAAATCTTTTCGCTTTCCAGTTTGTTACAGCGCACTTTAATGATGCACTATTAACAATCTTATTTAATATTTAAAGCGACACCACACTTTATTTTTCGAGTTTTTATAGCATAGTACAATGCCATAAAAACGCTACAAGTTAATAAAACTTTTTTAGCGTTCGGTTAGTGCCTCGGCACTGCCGCGGCGCAAGGGTTTAAGAATATACTGCGCAACGGTTCTATGGCCGGTAATAATCTCCGCCGTTGCTGTCATACCTGGTATCACTTCTATTGGTTCTATTCCCTTTCTTTCAGGTAACTGGGTGATCTTTACTTGCGCCCGGTAGTAAGGGTCTTCATTTTGACGCAGATCTTCATCAATGGTGTCAGGGCTCACATACACTACTTCACCTTCCAGCGAGCCATAAATGCTTGAATCGTAAGCATCTAACTTCACATTCGCTCTAAGCCCCGGCCTGACGAACGCCACGTCTTTTGAATAAATTCGCACTTCTACTAGCAAGGGCTCATCTGAGGGCACAATCTGCAACAGCTCATCGCCCGCTTTAAGCACCGCCCCTAAGGTTGTAATGCGAATATTTTTAATACTGCCCGACATCGGCGCACGAATAATGGTAGCCGCCAATGCCTCTTGGCGTTGCTTGTAGATCTGTAATGTTTGCTCTAACTCTGCCTGGGTGCTCGCCAGTTCTTTTTGCGCGTCGCGGCGATATTCATTTTGCCTGTTAGTAAGCTCAGCAGTGAGCTCAACCACTTGGCGTCGCGCCGATAACACTTCTGACTGAGAGGCATCACCAGTGCGCGCCAACTGTTGTAAAGCGCTTAGCTCTTCCTGTGCGAGTCGCAGTGATTTTTTGACGCTGTTTCGCTCTTCGCGCTGCTGACGGAGGCGCCGCGTATGCAGGTTCTTTTGTCGGTCGGCGAGGTCGCTTTCCCTTGCTACGGCATCACTAAATTTCAGTGGTGTACCGTTGAGCTCCGCACGTAAGCGTTCCACGTTTGCCGTTAGATCCAGCACTTTGGAGCGGGTCTCAGCGGCATTGGCGGCAAAACGGGTGCGGTCCAGCTCCGCCAGAACGTCACCCGCATTGACCAGTTCACCCTCTTTCACATTCAAACTTTGCAGAACACCACCGTCTACCACCTGGACGATTTGCGAACGACTAGAAACGATCACCTCGCCACTGGCCCTTACCTGCTCATCCAGTACTGCCCAGTTCGCCCAAGCGACACTGGCCACAACGGTCAGCCCCATCACCCATAGCATTCGCCCGGCCGCGCCAATATTGATGGGACGAGAGCGTGAGAATAAGTCCTCTGCGGATATCATTGTCCACCCCCTACATTTACAACACCCGGGCCGTTTTGGCTGCCAGCTTTTTGAGCTTGGTTTTGCACAGCGGGTGCCGATGCATCCGCAAGCAGTTCTTTGACGATTTCGCCGTTATGAATAATGAATCCGCGATCCGCTAAACTCACCCAGGATTGCTTGTGAGTTGTAAAGATAACCGTAGTGTCACGGGGCAACCCCTGGATAATATCGATAACTTTTTGCTCTAGTACCGAGTCCAAGCTGGCCGCGGGCTCATCAAGCAACCAAACTTTGGGATTTTGAAGTACCAGCCGCGTGAGCCCAACAGCCTGTCGCTGTCCGCCCGACATTCCAGCCCCGCCTTCAGTAATTGGTAGCTGCAAGCCCAACGGGTGGCGCTGCACAGCATCGAGCAGGCCTGTTTTTTTTAGTGCGGCGACGATCTCGTCTTCGCTGGGCATACTCATCCCCAAGGTGAGGTTGTCGAGCAAGGTCCCGGAAATCAATTTCGGCTCTTGGGGAAGGTATCCAATGACTTCACGCAACCAACTCTGCCGACAATGCTCGTAGTCGAGACCGGCGATACGGATCTCACCTTGATTTGGCGTGGCAATACCCGCAAGCAATTTCAACAACGTCGATTTTCCGCAGCCATTGCGACCCAACACGGCCACTTTACTGCCTGCATCAATGCGCAGCGCTTCAGCACTGAACTGCGGTAGCTGCGACCCCGTGTAGGCATACTTCACATCAACCAGCTCCAGGTCCAACGGCAGGGCATGGGTATTCGCTTCGCGCTTGGCATCCAGGTCACTCGGGCAGGACAGCACTTGATCAAGCACTTGCAGGGAATACCTGGCATGGTGCCAACGCACAAGCAGGGCGGATATACCAGAGATACTTGCCAGCGCCCGCCCACCCAAAATTGAGCAGGCAATTAAACCGCCCATAGTGAGTTCGCCAGTCTCAATGACATAGACACCGGTAATAATAATGGCCACGTAAGAGAGCTGCTGAAAGAACGCCGTGACAATCTGCACCACGGACGACACGTAATTCAGCTCTTCACCGCGGTCGCACGTTTCCCGTGTCGCGTTAATCCAGGCGTCACTAAATTTTGCCTCTCCACCCTGGGATTTTATTACTTCACCGCTGGACACCGCCTCATAGAGCATTCCCTGACGGCGCACAACGGCGTCGTTATTTTCTTGTTGAATGCGCGCCAGTGGCTTGTAAGCCACCAGACCAATTAGCGTGCTTAACAGCACAAATACCAGCGGCACCAGAGCAACCGGGCCAGCTATCATATAAATCGCCGCGACAAACAAACCAACGAAAGGCAGGTCAACCAATGAGAACACCGTGGACGAGGTAAAGAACTGCTTCACCGATTCATAGTCCCTGACCTGTGCGACAAGTGAGCCCTGACGACTCGGACGTCGATCTAACTTTAGGCCCAGCAAGCGCTCAAATATGTAGAGCGACAGTGCCTCGTCCAGGCGCTTGCCGGTCGCGTCCATAATTTTTAGGCGCACCAGCTTAAAAATAACGTCAAATACATAGGCCACGCCCATACCAATTGCCAAAAACCACAGCGTGGCATAGGCAAAATTAGGAACAACTCGGTCGTATACCTGCATTGCAAACAGCGATGACATGACGGCAATGAGATTGATAAACACCGATACCAACGCGACCTTACCAAGCAGCGGCGCATGCGCCTTTATCGCAACATGAATCGCTTCAGTCGCCTTACCGCGAGGCTCGCTTTCGATAAAGCTTTCGTCCTCCTCAGCAGCAAGGGGCGCTACGGGAACCAATACCTCTGGGTTAGCCGGCAAGCTGACGGGCTCTGCCCCCAACCATTTAACTACCATCGGCGACTCACTACTCGCCAGCTTGAGCACAACACCTATGCTATTCGCTGTAACCAGCCACGCCGGTAACTGGCCGGGCGACAATAATCCAGCCGTGCTGCTGGCGACGGCATGCCCCTTGAATAGCGACTTCCATGCGGCAATCAGGCGGTCGCGGCTGGTATTTGCCGTGACCTGCCCCCAGGCCTGCTCGGCTTCGTGCTTGGAGGCGTGCAAACCCCTGCGCCTTGCCATGTCCATTAGCGCTTTAGCGGCTAAGGGCATTGAAATATCCTGCTCATCGCTTGCCAACTCAGCGGGTGTAGGTCTTGCTTGCACTTCAACTTCAGCGGTGGATTCGGCGAGATTACTAGACATACTTTGACCTACTGCTCCTGGAGCGCTAATTCAATAGCCGGTGCTCCGGCATCTAATCGAGACCACATCATTCCGTGAAGGGCCAAACGCGTATTCGCCGACCAATAGCTCTTTTTAATTGCGGAAATTTGCAGCAAGGCTTCGTGCGCCTCGCGGTGAGCGTTCAATACTTCTAACCACGCCTTTCTGCCCACTTTAAACTGCCTTAAAAAGCTATCGACTAAGTTCACTGCCGCGCGCGCCGCTTCCACTTGCGCGTAAAACTGCTCTTGCGAGGCATTGCGTTCGGAATACGCGCTGCTGACGATGTCGGTGACATCACGTTTGGAATAGACCAAGTCTTGCTCTGCGCCGTGCAAACGCTGAAGAATTGCCCGGTAACTGTTATACCCCTTAAGGCCGCTGTCGCTAGAAAACTGCAGCACCAATTGCGTTGACGAGTCCGGCGTGAAATCCCCAGCAGATTGATCGAGCTGCGTGCTGTACTGCAAGCTCAACTGCGGATAAACCGCCGACTTAGCCACCTTTACCCGCGCTTTTTGCAGCGCAATTTCGGCGCCTGCGAGTTGTGGCGCGGGGTGGTACTTGATTGCTCGAGCATCAAGTATTTTGAACATCTCTTCATGGGACAAACGGTAACGCTCAGCGGGCCAGCGCACCTCTCGCACAGAACGATGCAACAAAGACTCCAAGTGAAGGCGACTGCGCAGCAATACCGATTTACTGGCCTGTAAACCAGCCCGCGCCTGACTCAGCCGAGTCTGGGCGGTTTGAATATCAGCCTCCGGAGACACCCCTAACGATGCACGACGACTAATCGTATCGAGCAAGGCCTGAAGATTATTGATATAACGCGCCCACAGCTGCCCCTGCTCTTTCGCCAGCACAACATTCAGATAGGCCTCGCTGGTGTCTAACGCCAAGTCCAGGCGCGTTTGATTCAGTTCGGCCAAAGCGCGATATTGCCCCGCTTCGGCCTCTTTTAGCTCTGCAGAGGTGCGCCCGCCCATCCACAACGGCTGAATAATATTGACCGTTGTGGCAGAGGCATCGTTACTCGCCTGGCGAGCCGTGACCGACATATAGGGGTAAAAGCCGCTGCGCGCCCCCGAAATTTCAAAGCCCGTAGCCTCAACCTCAGCCAGCGCCCGCACAACATTTGGGTGCTCACTCCACACGCTGGCTAACACCTGACCCAGGCTGAGCGCATCGGGCTTATCAGCGTCTTCGGAATACAGTTGAACACCAACGCTCATCTCGCCGTTGGGTGCCATGGGCGCTAAGGCATAGGAATTGAGAACCGCCTCCTGGTCACGCGACGGCGGGGCCATTGAGCGCAGCATGACTTCTGAATAGAGCACGCCTCTCTGACTTTTCGCCGGCATCTTCGCCGATGAATCGGAGGTCGTCGAGCAACCAGCCATCACCACGGCTGCCACGCTGCTGAGGAGTATCATCCCCTTACGGATAGCGGCGACAGGCCGGGGAAATAATAATCGATTTGTTGTTATCTGGGGCATACCACCAACTTAACCATTCCATGGGTTGGTGACACAGGGAGGTATAGACAGCGAAAATCACGAGTGGATTCTCACGTATTGCACACTATCCCTGTGCACCTTCGCACCCACCGACATCCTCGTCAGCGCCCCAGCCTGGGGGATCGGCACGAATCTTCCGTTTTATACAAGGTGGTTGTTTTATAACCACCCCAAAAAACGATCCGCGATACTAGCAGACCGCTTTACACCGCGCAATCAACTGCACATCCGTGCAAATTAGCGCATTGCCATAATATATACACAGCCAATTTCTGCTGGCAAGCCTAGATGGCGAGTATTACAAATTTATTTTCACTGCCTCACTCGCAGCAATGGCTTTCGCCTTGGCGTCGTTTACATCCACGCCGCGTGCCAGGGCAACCCCCATTCTTCGCTGGCCATTCACCTCTGGTTTGCCGAAGAGCCTCAGCTGGGTATCACTTTCTGCCAAGGCTTTATGGAGGTTGTCAAACCGCGTCGCGTTGGAAACGCCATCGACCAAAATCACCGCAGAGGCCGACGGCCCATGGTTAGCAATGTTGGGGATAGGCAAGCCGAGAATCGCGCGAGCGTGCAGAGCAAACTCTGACAAATCCTGCGAAATCAGTGTGACAAGGCCCGTGTCATGGGGGCGCGGGGACACCTCACTGAACCACACCTGATCGCCTTTTATAAACAGCTCTACACCAAACAGTCCCCAACCGCCGAGCGCGGCGGTGACGGATTCTGCAATAGACTTCGACGCCGCCAACGCCGCCTCAGACATCGCCTGAGGCTGCCAGGACTCTCGATAATCACCAGCTTCCTGGCGATGACCAATAGGCGCACAGAAGCTGCAGCCATCGCGGTGCCTGACAGTGAGCAGGGTAATTTCGTAATCGAAGTCGACAAAGCCTTCAACGATCACCCGCCCCGCCCCTGCGCGGCCACCCTGCTGGGCATAGTCCCAGGCCTTTGAAAGCTCTGATGCACTGCGCAGCAGGCTCTGCCCTTTGCCGGATGAGCTCATAATGGGCTTAATCACGCAGGGAAAACCAATCGCCTCAACCGCGACACAAAAGTCATCATAGTTATCAGCAAAGCGATACGGGGAGGTTGCAATATCCAGGGTTTCCGCCGCTAGGCGACGTATTCCTTCGCGATTCATGGTGAGTTGCGCCGCTCGTGCGCTGGGCACCACATTAACGCCCTCGCGTTCAAGCTCTACCAGCACATCGGTCGCTATCGCTTCGATTTCTGGCACAACGTAGTCGGGCTTCTCCAGTTCGATAACCCTGCGAAGCTCGTCGCCATCAAGCATTGAAAAACAGTAACTTCGATCAGCCACTTGCATGGCCGGCGCATTTTCGTAGCGGTCACAGGCGATAACCTCAACCCCCAGGCGCTGCAGCTCAATGGCGACCTCTTTGCCCAACTCGCCTGAGCCACACAACAGAACCTTGCAAGCACTGCTACTAAACGGCGTACCGATGGAAACCATACCTAGCTACCCTCACTACCAACACGTGTACTGATCACAATAAAAGAAACGCCAACTGCAACACGACAAAGGCATAAAAGCCTGCCAATACATCGTCGACCATAATACCCAAACCACCGTGTACTTTTGCGTCAAGCACACGAATCGGCCACGGTTTCCAGATATCAAACAGGCGAAATAATGCGAAGCCGGCCACAACCCAATACCAACCCTGAGGCAGCAAAAACAGTGCGATCCAGAGGCCGACAAACTCATCCCAGACGATGCCGCCGTGGTCGTGCACGCCCAGGGCCCGCGCCGTTTCACCGCAAAGGTAAATGCCTAACACAAAGGCCGCGACCACCACTAAAATGTAGCTACTGGGCGGCAGGTACTGCAGCAAATACCAAAGCGGCAACGCAGCTAGCGAGCCAAACGTGCCCGGGGCCTTGGGCGACAAGCCGCTGCCGAACCCTAACGACAGTAAGTGTGTTGGATGGCGCAAATAGCTAATCGGTATCTTTTTCATAACGCCTCAAAAATGTTGGTATCCCGCAGCGGTCTCATAGACAACGCCCTCGGCATCCAGGCACTTGAGCCCGGCGCCATCGATAACTTCCCCGATGCAGTGCAATGGCAATGCTAAGGTTTTTTCCAGTGCGCGGAGGTGGGCCTGATATTCCCCAGGAACAGTAAAACAAAGTTCGTAATCATCACCGCCGGACAGGGCATAGTCGACGCCTTGCGCAACATCGCGCAACCCCATCGCCACGGGCAGCCTCTCGGTATAAATGGTGGCGCCCACGCCGCTTGCTCGCAGAATGTGACCAAGATCGGCCACTAAGCCATCGGAGATATCGACTGCCGCATTGGCTACGCCGCGCAGTGCCTGGCCTAAGGCCAAACGCGGCAATGGGGAATGGTAGCGCTGAAGGTAGCCTCGCTGAGCCTCTGTTGGCGAGAGAGTTTCAAGATAATCCAAGGCGGCTCTCGCGCCGCCCAGCTCACCGGAAACATAAACAAGGTCTCCGGGCTGCGCGCCATTGCGCAACAGTGCCTGCCCCCTGGGCACGCTGCCCATGACTTGCAGGCTAAGGCAGAGCGGGCCGCGAGTGGTATCACCACCCACCAAGGAAACGCCATAGCGCTCGGCCTCGGCGGCCAAAACGCGGCTAAACTCTTGCAGCCAACTCTCGTTAAGCTCCGGTGCAGTCAGTGCAAGCGTAAAAGCCTCAGGGCGGGCACCTGCCGCCGCCAAATCACTGATGCACACCGCCAGGGAGCGCACCGCCAGCTTCGCCGGCGCGTAGTGGCGAGGAAAATGCACCCCCTCGACCAAGGTGTCCACCGACAACACCAGTTCTTCATCTGCCGCCGGTGAGAGCACCGCACAGTCATCGCCGATGCCATGACGAACAAACGGTGTCGTCCGTGACAGGGGCTTAAAAAAGCGCTCAATCAGCGCGAATTCACCGGGGCGATTCGGCGTTGTCATCTCACTCAGCCGTCGCGCCGTTTTTTCTCAGCGCCAACTTCCAGCTCACGTGCACTCGCCGCGACTTGATCTAACACACCATTAATGTAGCGATACCCATCCGTCGCACCGAAGCGCTTAGCGAGGTTTACCGTTTCGTTGATCGCCACCTTGTAGGGCACGTCGATACGGCACAGCAACTCGTAGCAACCCATGTACAACAGGCAGAGTTCGATGGGGTCCAGGTCATCAAGCTGGCGATCGAGGTGGGGCTCAAAGGCCGCCTGCAGTTCACTCAGTTTAGCCGGAATGTTGTGCAGCAGCTCATGGAAGAAGGCCTTGTCGACATTCTTCATGTCGTAGTCAGTCTGGAACTGCGCCTCAATAACGTTTAGAGGCTGAGAGGCCATTTGCCACTGATAAAGTGCCTGCAAAGCGTAGTGTCGCGCTTTGCGACGGGAGGCCGCCAGCTGATTTTTGGCGTGTTGCTCGGGGCGATTGGCCACAATGTTACTCCAACTATAAAGAACCGGTGCGAACGAGCTGCCGCACCGTATTACCGCTCGTTAACCGCGTTTAAATCTGCTTGAGCAGGTTGACCATTTCGATGGCCGACATCGCAGCCTCTTCACCTTTATTGCCGGCTTTAGTGCCCGCGCG
Organism: uncultured Spongiibacter sp.; assembly: GCF_964011655.1. NCBI lineage: Bacteria > Pseudomonadati > Pseudomonadota > Gammaproteobacteria > Cellvibrionales > Spongiibacteraceae > Spongiibacter > uncultured Spongiibacter sp. The sequence continues at coordinate 67,536 of NZ_CAXGPO010000001.1, forward strand.
CTCAATGGCTTGCTCGATGGTATCGACGGTCAAAACACCAAAGGATACGGGCACATTGTACTGCATTGACACCTGCGCCAAGCCCTTAGTGCACTCACCTGCCACGTATTCAAAATGCGGGGTGCCGCCGCGAATGACTGCACCGAGTGCGATGATGGCATCGTACTTTTCAGTGGCGGCCACTTTTTGGCAAACCAGGGGAATTTCAAACGCACCCGGCGCACGAATGATCGTGATATCGTCTTCGCTAACACCGTGACGACGCAGTGCATCGCAAGCGCCTTCCAGCAGGCTTTCCACAACAAAGCTGTTCCAGCGACCCACTACAATGGCGAAAGAGCCCGCCACACCTGTAAATGTACCTTCGATTGTTTTCATAATCGTTCCTTAAATGTATTCAATAAGCCTAGCGCCGACGCCTCAACAGCGCTCAGGCAAAATCCTCGGGGCTGACAAATTCAACGACTTCCAGGTCGAAGCCTGAAATAGCGTTGTACTTCACTGGCGCGCCCATCAGGCGCAACTTGCCGACACCAACATCGCGCAATATCTGCGAGCCCAAGCCGATATTAAAGTAGGTATTTTGGTACTGCGCACTATCTCCCTGCTGGGGCGACTTCACACCGCGCGCAATATCCAGTTCGGCAAGAATATCCTGGCCCTGCTCGCGATTCGCCAACAATACCAATACGCCGCCCTGCTCCGCCAATACCGACAAACTGCGGTGCATATTCCAGCCGGTCGTCGAGCCGGGAGGCTGCGCCTGCAATAAATCGCGAACCGTAGAGCCCAAATGAACACGGGCCAAGGTAGGCTGCTCGGCGTCGATGTCGCCTTTTTGCAGGGCAAAATGCACCTCACCAGCCACTGAATCGCGGTAGGCGTGCAGAATAAACTCACCGAAGTCGGTATTGATGGTGCCGCTGCTCAGCTTTTCGACGGTCTGCTCATTAAGCACCTGATAATGGATGAGGTCAGCAATCGTGCCCATCTTAAGGTCGTGCTCGGCGGCGAAGGTCTCGAGGTCTTCGCGGCGCGCCATCGTGCCGTCCTCGTTCATAATTTCGCAGATCACACCGGTGGGCTCAAAACCGGCAAGCTTAGACAAATCACAGGCCGCCTCAGTGTGCCCTGCGCGGCTCAACACGCCGCCGGGTTCAGCCATTAGCGGGAAAATATGGCCTGGCTGAACAATGTCTTCCGCCACGGCATTGCGGGCCGCGGCGGTACGCACCGTGTGCGCGCGATCAGCGGCGGAAATGCCCGTCGTCACGCCCTCGCGCGCTTCAATAGACAGCGTAAATTTAGTACCAAAGCCAGAGGCATTGCGGTCTACCATCAGCGGCAGCGCAAGCTGCTCGCAGCGCTCGCGCGTCATTGGCATGCAAATCAAGCCGCGCCCGTGGGTCGCCATAAAGTTGATATCCTGCGGCCGCACACACTCAGCAGCCATCACCAGATCGCCTTCATTCTCGCGATCCTCGTCATCCATCAAGATCACCATCTTGCCGAGACGGATGTCCTGAATCAGCTCTTCTACTGTGCTAAATGCCATATCATTTCGCCTTCATAAAACCATTTTCGGCCAGCGTGGCCATTGTAATTCCGCCGCTATTGCCGTGATCAGCCGCCGTGTTGAGCAGGCGCTCCAAATACCGTGCAATAACGTCTACTTCCAGATTAACCCTGCCCCCAACGGCATACTGCGCAATAATCGTTTCGGCCGCGGTATGGGGCACAATATTCAAATCAAAGGTCGCCCCGTCGACACGGTTTACCGTTAAGCTTACGCCATCGACACAAATCGACCCTTTGTGGGCGATATATCGGGCTAGTTCGTCCGGCGCTTGAATGCGCACACTGATTGAGCGCGCATCCTTTTTCATTTCCACTATTTGCCCTACGCCGTCGACGTGACCACTAACGATATGCCCATCAAAGCGGCTGCTCGCGAGCATCGCGCGCTCAAGATTGACCGCAGCGCCAACACTGGCCTGGGCAAAATTGCTATGGGCCAGCGTTTCCCGGGACACATCTGCCCAAAAACCATCGCCGGGGAGTTCTACCACGGTTAAACAAACACCGCTTGTGGCAATGCTGTCTCCAAGCTTAACCTCGGCCAGGGGCAGCGAGCCGGTACGAATATACACTCGCAGGTCGCCATTGCGAGGTTGCATTGCGGCAATTTCGCCAACCGCTTCAATAATCCCGGTAAACATCAGTTTTACTCAACCTCTGCATCAACCACCTTTGGTCGACAGTGCCAACGCCAGTCACCCCCGATAGCGCGGCCGTCAATAATTTCTATGCGCTGTTTGTCGGCCATATTCTGAAGCGGCAAGGCCGCCAAACCCCGAGCCTCGCTACCCAGCATGCAAGGCGCCACGTACACAAACCAATCATCAATCAAACCTGCCTGCAAAAATGCGCCGGTCAGCGTTGCGCCGGCTTCCAGCATCACCTCGTTGCAGGCCCTCTCAGCAAGGTGTTGCAGCAGCGACTCCAGGCATACCCGGCCGCCGCCGTCCGCGGACAGGCGCTGTATCTCTGCACCAGCAGCTTGCAGCGCCGCGGCCTTCGCGCCGTGATCGCTTACCGTTGCAATAAGGACAGCGCCCCCACCTGAAAACAGCTTGGCACCCGGCGGGGTGCGCAGCTGCGAGTCCACGATGACTCGCAGCGGCTGCCGCCATACTCCACCTTGATAACCGGCCAACGGCGAGCGAAAACTGTCCGGCCGCACGGTGAGCGCGGCGTCATCGTCGATAACCGTGTCCACGCCACTGACAATGGCGCAGCTTTGCGCGCGCAGTCGCTGAACATCAGCACGCGCCTCTGGACCGGTAATCCACTGGCTTTGCCCATTGGCCATCGCCGTTCGACCATCGAGGCTCATGGCCGACTTGGCCGTCACCCAGGGTCGCCCTCCCGCAATGCGGCGAATGAAACCCCGGTTTAATGCACGGGCTTCCTCTTCCAGCAGCCCACATTCTACGTCGATATTTGCCTCGCGCAGCATCGCAACACCCCGCCCAGCCACCAACGGATTGGGGTCACCGGTTGCGATCACCACCCGCGTGACACCGGCGTTTATCAGCGCCTGAGCGCAGGGCGGTGTACGGCCAAAATGGCTGCATGGCTCGAGCGTGACATACGCCGTGCAACCTGTCGCGTCGTCGAGCTGGGCCAGCGCATTCACCTCCGCGTGCCCTTCTCCGGCGCGCTGGTGCCAACCCTCGGCCACCAGCTGCCCCGAACGGGTCACCACGCACCCCACTCGCGGGTTCGGGCTCGTTGAATAACGACCGCGATCCGCCAACTGCAGGGCACGCGCCATCGCTTGTCGGTCGCTGAGGGAGGTCATCGGGACTTACTTCAACTTATTGAGGTCGACGCCGCCAGGCTCGGCGGACAAACGGTCGATTTCGGCTCGAAATTCATCAAGATCCTGAAAGCTGCGGTACACGCTGGCAAAGCGCACATAGGCAACGTGATCCAGCGCTTTCAGCGCCTCCATCACCTGCTCACCAACGTCGCGACTGTGCACCTCACGCTCACCGGTGGCTTGCAGCCGCCGCTTGAGATCGCTGATCTCCGCTTCAATGCTCTCAACACTGACCGGACGCTTCTCCAGCGCTTTGAGAATACCAGAGCGCAGTTTCTCCTCGTCGAAAGGTTCGCGGGAGCCGTCCGTCTTGATCACTTTTGGCATTAACAGCTCAGCGCTCTCGTAGGTCGTAAAGCGCTCGCTGCATGAAAGGCACTCGCGCCGCCGACGCACCTGACCACCCTCAGCCACCAGGCGAGAATCAATCACTTTGGTATCGTCGAAACTGCAAAATGGGCAGCGCACAAAAATGGCCCTCCAAAAACGCAGAATTCTAGCAGCTCCGCTACTTCAGTGACAGTACAAGCACAAAAACCAACCGCGTTATGCTGGCGATTAGGGCTTGCGATACCGGGCGGCAACGCTAAAATCGGATATTTGTAGCATAAATATAAATAACGCAGGGATCCCGCGTGTCAAAAACAAACCGTAATCACCTCCTCGGCCTGTGCCTGCTGAGCCTGGCCGCCACGACCTCCTTTGCCCAAAACAGTGCCTTTGACGACACTGAATTCGGCGACTTCGCCGGATCCTTGAGCGCAGAGTTTGCCGAGTTCGAGGCCGCTCAGACACAGGAATGGGATAGCTTCGTCAGCGAAATTCGCGCTGAGCACGACGCGTTTATCGCTGATTTAGAGCGCTACTGGGGCAATGAAACCGAGAGCAGCGACCGCAGCAAATGGGTGGAGTACGCAAAGAATCGCCGTATTAAACGCACCGTCGACTTTGAAAAGAATCAAATTCGCATCTCCGTGCTGGGCACACCGGCCCCTGAGGAGATGCAGCGCATCGTCAACCAGCAGTTACAAGCCGCGCTGGAGACGCGCAGCGACCAGGCGAACCAGGAATACCCCATTGTGGCACGCATGCAGGAAGCGGCTTCAGCACCGAAACTGCCACCTGTGCCCGTGGTAGCGGAGCTCAAAGAGCTCAGCGGACAAAAAACCGCCCCCAAAGCCGCCGTAGCATTGGCGAAAAAAGCCAAGATCGATGTTGTTGAGATTAAGCCGGCACCCGCCAAAAAGAAGGCAACCGCACCAAGCAAACCTAAGCGCAATAGTACAGCGCCCGCACCCGTACCCGCACCCAAGGAAACCAAAGCCACCGTCGCGGTGATCGACCTTTCCGAGAGCTGGCCGGTGCGCCGCGCCCGGAAATACAGCGATGCAGTCACCCGCTTTGCGGCAGAAATGGACATTCCCCGCTCACTGGCCTTTGCCATCATGTATACCGAAAGCAGCTTTAACCCGGTCGCGGTGTCGCCGATCCCGGCCTACGGATTAATGCAAGTGGTACCGGGCAGTGCTGGCCGTGACGTGACGAAACTGCACTTCGGCAAAGAGCGCTTACTTTCCCCCGACTATCTGTTTACCGCCGACAAAAACATCGAGGTCGGCATCGGTTATCTCAATATTTTGGATAAGCGCTACCTACGTAAAATTACCGACCCGCTGAGCCGAAAATACTGCACGATTGCCGCCTACAATACTGGGGCAGGCAACGTCGCCAAGGCATTTACCGGCAAACTCAACATTTCCAGAGCGTCGAAAATCATCAATGAGATGTCGCCCGACGAGGTCTATAACACCTTGCGCACCAAGCTGCCCTACGAAGAAACGCGCAAGTACATCAAAAAAGTGACCGCCGCCGAAAAACAGTTTATGAGCTTGTAACGTGGATAAAGTCGAACTTCACAATCAAAAAATTAGCGCTATCACTAACCGGCTACCCACGTGGTTAGTGTCGTTGGTCTTGCTGTTTGTCGGTCTCGGCAACTTTACCGACTCGATAGAGCTGATGAAAAACGTGTATGAGTCAATTTCCAGCAAGTTCAGCAACCAAGTGGAATACGACCGCACCCGGCACGTGCGCGCAGGGTTAAACCTGGCCTATGTGCAAGATTATATTGGCGAGCCGCAGCTCCTGAAGGAACTTGAGGGCGGCCTGCAAGTGCGCTACTACATTGATGAGAAATACCTTATTTCTCTGTACACGCAGGGCGAGCGCGTGAGCGCGTATTTAATTTTTGCCCGCGAAGACCATTTCCAGCCGGACATGCAGGGCATGAACGAACAGTCGCTGGGCGACAGCTCATTATTCCAACTTCGCCAGAATACCGACCGCGTTGCCTTTGAGCACTCGCGCAACATCGCCTACTTTCTGGAAAGCAAAGAAGTTAACTTCGGCGGCGGCTATCTCACGAACAGCTATTTAGGCTGGGTAAATTATGCAGCGCAGTTTGGCCCCAGCCCATCGCCGCAGCTCGGCGCGCTCTACGATGCAGAAATGCTCGGCGAAAACAGCGCAGGCAAATTAACAGCCGCCCGCGAGCATATACGCCCCAATGCCTTTGGCTATGGCGAGCTGAGCATTGAGCAACTTCAGCGCGGGTTACTTACCAGTGCCGAGCTGAGGTTCTTCGACTAATGACTAACGGAATAAACTGGAAACGAAGCCTCGCAGGCGTACTGCCACTCACCCTGGCGGCCTGCTTGAGTGGCAACACCCAGCCGCAGAATACTGCGATCGCCTCCGGGCTTTCTTCACCGACACTGCCGTCAAGTAAGGACATCGCCTACGATGACCAAGACCTCGTGTCGCTATTCACCCACGCCAGCCTGCGGCGACATGAAGGCGATTACCGGGGAAGTAACCAAGCCCTTGAGCGCGCCTATCAACGCAGCGAAGAACTTTACACTCAACGGCTAAGCGAGTTTGGCAGCGCGAGCTTGCGCAAACCCGGCGCCCTGCCCTATCGACCCAATTCACTTGAAGTTGGCTTTATCAGCTACCTGAAGGCGCTCAACCATTTCGCCACCGACGCAGACCGACTGCCCTTGCAGCAAAGGGAAGCCGCAGCGGTAGAAATGCGTCGCCTCGATGTACTGCAAGGCGAAGCGCGCTTTCTCCAGGACATGGGCTTAGACAGCGACAAAAACCGCGACCTGGCACAAATGGTGGTATCACTGTTCGCCGAACGCACGAACACCGAGTTAAGCCAGGGTATTGTCGATGTACAAAGCCCCTGGCTGTATGTCGTTTCTGGCATCGTCTTTGAAATCAATCAAGACCTGGACAGCGCCAGAATCAGCTACCAACGCGCCCTGGATGCGCTGCCAGAGGGCGACCTTTCGCCGCCGCACAGCAATGTAAAAGTACTCGCTGAAGAGGGCGGTCTGCGCTGTATGCAACAACTCGGCGCAAGCGATCAAGCCATACAAGAGTCTGCCTTTGCCGCACTGGCGCAAGACGGCGCGCCAACAACCAATAGCTGGCTGATTGAACATCTCGGCACACTTCCGACGAAAGCCCCTCTGGAAATGCTACTCACCGCCGACAGCATTCAACAGCGGCTGATCCTACGGCCAATGATTCGCGGCACAGATGCAGAAAAACGCCAGCAAAAGCAGCAATTTGCTGGACTGTCACTGCTGTACAGCAGCCCCTACAAAGATGCCATTGTCGTCGAGCTCGGCGACAACTGGAGCGCACTGGAAAGTCTCGGCCTTACCGACACAATCGGCGGCGGGATCCGTCTGTTTCTCGACTATTTCTCGGAGCCACAGCCTCACCGCGCCGCTAAAGTCATTGGTGAAAACGGCGCGTTACTGCAAAGCGTTGAACTGGCCGATATCGCTGGCGATCTCCAACGCTACCAGACCCTCACACTGAAACGCCGCTTCGAGGAAGCACTGCTGCGCGAAGTCAGTAAATCCGCGGGCTATAAATCGATGACCGGCGGCATTAAGTTACCGTTTTCGCTCGGCGGTGCGCTGGCCACGTTCACCGCGGGCGCCGATTTACGCCAGTGGCAGCTTCTGCCAGCCAAGATACGCATCACGCCACTTCCAGCAGATTTAGCGGGCCGCCAACTTACTATCACGCGCGGCGACCGCGCTAACTCGCTGACGGTTCCCGCTGACAAGCGCCTAATCAGCATTGATCACTACTGAGTCAAATCATGATGACCTTTCGCTCTCTTACTACCTTTATTCTTTCAGCGCTGCTGTGCGCCTGTGGAAGTAGCAACGTTAAACGCATGGAAAACGGCAGCCAACCCGCATTAACCGATCGCTGGAATGCCACCGACTCGCAACTTGTTGCCGAGGCGCTGATTAGCGACATGCTGAGTTTTCCCTGGGCGAAATCAAGGGCGGACGGTTCACTACCTGTGATTGCGATTCAGCACATCAGCAATCGATCCCACGAGCAAATTGCAGTGGAAACCTTCATCAACTCGATCAAGCGTGAGTTGTTGCGCAGCGGTAAAGCCGAGTTTGTGGTGACCGGCGCAGAGCGCGAGCGTGTGCGCGACGAGAAGCTCGACCAGGAAATGTTTGCCAGCATGGAAAGCGCCGTTGAACTCGGCGAAGAGACGGCCGCCGGCTATGCACTGAGCGGTGTTATCACCTCATTAGTAGACCAGCTTGAGGGACAGCGCACGACCACCTACCAAGTCGACCTAAAACTGATTGATCTTAAGAGCAACCGCGAAGTTTGGAACGGTCAGAAACAGATCCACAAATACAGCAAACGCGCGAGATTCGGCCTGTGAAGCATCCACTTGTAGCCGCCAGCAAGCTCGCCGTCGCCAGTTTACTTATTGCCTGCAATACCGCGCTCGCCGCCGCGCCAGACTGGGTTAACCAACCACCCCAGCGCAAGGGTTTTGTATTCGGTGTTGGCGCGGCCGACCTCTCACTTGGTCACGCAGCTGCCAGCGAGGCGGCCAAGCTCGCAGCTCGCAATGAAATCGCCAGCAGCCTTAAGCTGCAAATTGGATCAGAGCTAACTCTAAACAATATCTCCGACGAATCCGGCAGTCGCAGCGAGTTTAACAACAACATTCGCATCCGCGTTCCCGACGTCGCCCTCTCCGACATTCGCATCATCAAAACTGGGGAGGTGGCAGAGCACCAAAGCTTATACAGTTTGGCCGAGCTGGACTTGGCAAAGGCTGCGGAGCGCGTCGCCAGTGAAATTCGTTCACTGCTCGCGCAAACCTCCCCAGCCATCGACAGCACTTCGCTAGCCACTGCTCTGCGCGGCCACTACCGCGCGCTAGAACGCCAGCTCAATTTTCAGTCATTGCTGTCCCAGTATCGACTACTCGACGGCAAACAGCCGTTTAACGATAGCGCACTCAACAATGACGCCGAGCGGGCACTGAAATTTTTCGACAACTTGCTGATTCACATAGCGCCAAAGGATGAAGACAGCAAAAAAGTGGCGCGGAACATCGCCTCAGAACTGGCCGCGAAAGGCCTACAGGGCAGCGAAAGCGCTACGCAAGCGAAGCTTCAGCTGTCCATGAACAGCCAGAGAAGGACGATGGAGCGCAATGGCGCGCATTTTTGCCGGATAAAAACTGATGCGACACTCAGCGCGAATACACAGCATTTGAGCGCCGCCAGTCGCTCGGCAAAAGCGGTTTCCGGTGACCCTGAAATTGCCTGCCAGAAGGCCGCGGAGAAGCTCAGTAAAGTTGTCGCCGCCGATATCATGAACACATTTTGGAACACATTAAAATCACCGTCACCAAAGTAAAACTAAGACGGATAACACCACATAGAGGGTAAGTGAGATGACGAGAAAGGCCTCGGCAATTGCACTGGCAGCCGCAATACTATCAAGCGGCGCACTGGCGCAAGAGCAAGATCAACGAGCGAGCTTTGGCGACGATGCTAGCTATAACTACTTTGGCGGCGTATCTGTCGGTTACAAATATCAGGAGCTAGAGGCGGACACGATCCGCGATGCCTATGTGAAAACCGTCGGCCTCAATATTCTGCAGTTCGAATGGTTCCCCGAGCAGGCGACCTGGATGCAAAACGTTAGCTGGCTGGCAGCAGTGCGCCCCAAGCTGAGCTACGAAATGACACCCGGCGACAGCGCGGAACAAGATGAAATCGCCCAGGCCTCGGATTCAGAAAAAGAAGGATGGACACGCTTCGTTGCCGACCTCAGCATCGACCCCTTCCAGCTCTTCGGCGGCGAGAAGACCAATCACCGCATCGATATTAATTACGACGTACAAACATTTTTGATTACGGTGCAAGCAACACGTGATTATTTTTACGTAGAGGATAACGACGCCAAGCTGCTCACCGCCGGTGATAAAATTGACGTCAACACCACTTTTAAAGAAGCGGTGATCGGCTATAGCAACGAACCCTCACCGGGCCAAAGTTTTATGATGGGGCTGTTCTCGGTGGACTATGAGAAGCCCGTTTCCAGCGATGTATCAACACCCATAGAAGCCATTTATAAGGGCGAGTTTGAGGCTACCGGCCTGTATCTGGGCGGATCACTGCGCTTCTTCGGAAACCTGGATGTCAGCCTGCGCTACGACTTCACCTTCGACGCGGAAGCAAATGTAGACGGCGGCAAATCGCTGACTCGCGACGAGTTCGGTATCGAAGACAGTATTGAGTACGAGTCATATACCCTCAATGCCGTTTATGACCTAAGCAAAACACGAGTAAAGCTGCCAATGGAGCTGCGCTTCAACTACACCCAACGCCAGTTCGACGCCTTTGTTGAGGGCTCTACATTAAACGACGACCGTATTTTCGGTGTGTCACTGGTCGGCAGCTTCACGCTATAAGAGGGGACACAGCCATGAAAAAATTTAATATTCTAGCGTCAGCGGCTGTAGCCCTTGGGCTCAGCCTCCAGGGCTGCGTATTTGACGAATCAGGTACCGAGTACAAAGAACCCAACGCCAATACCGAGCCCGTCATTAACCTGAATTACGACCCGCAACTATCACTGAACACCTACCTTACGTTTGAGGACGACAGCGCGGATATCGCTGTGACGTTTGGCTCACAGGAATTTCGCTTTCCCGATCGCTCGGAAATGCGCCTGAGAGGATTCGGCGACTTTGAAACGGATCGCGTCTGGAAGACCTCCGTCATCGAAGATTCGCGTGGTATCAAGACCCTGCGCCTGGGCTACTATGTCGTGACACCGAATAGCAACGACATCAGCGCGCCAATTTTCCATAACTTTGCCAAGGACAGTCGCGGCAACATCTACTTGACTGAAACCGCCGAACAACTCAAGTCAGACCTGGGTGTAGCGCCCTTCAGACAGCCTCAACCCGCCCTGCTCTTCCCCGCCAAGGTTGAAGTTGGCGACAGCTGGGTAGCCGGCCCCACCATCGTACCGCTGTTTTACAACTTCAGCTCAGGCACCGGCTGGACGGCAACCCTCATTGACGATGATGCGACAGCGCCGATCAGCGGTGAGAAGAACTGCATCGTTATCAAATACTACGGGGAGCGCTTTTCCTACTATCTGTATTTGAAAAATGGCCTCGGTGTTGTTGAGTGGACCAACTCCTGGGAAGAGGGCCAGGACGGCACGGTGGTACCTATCAACGGCTGGGCGCGCAGCAAAAATGGTGACGGTACCACAGCTATTGACTACACCGACTTCGGTTGGTCTTTCGATGACAGCAACCCCGTTGGCGCAGTGCTTTACTCCATCGGCTTGAAAGTCGTCGATGGCGAGGAAGCCAACGCAGATGCTGGCACGACCTCGCCGGTCAACGATTCTGGCTACAACTTCACCCGCGTGATTGAAACCAGCGCTCCGACGTCAAACACCTACCCCGCCCTGCTCGACCTGCGTCTCCCAGACGAGCGCGGTGAGGAGCGCATCGACTTTACCGAAAGCAAATGGGATAGCCTGGCAGGCAAATACTACCGCCCACTGGTTCGCATCAGCTTTAACGGCAAGACTTATTCTGCCGACCAAAGCAATGGCAGCTTTGAGGTGGAAAAACTGTACAACCAACCCTTTGGCCCTGCGCGCCTGGCCTTTCTCGGTCGCGGCACGCTGGTCAATGAAGCAGACGCAGCGGACAGCATGGAATTTGTCGGCTTGCTGGAAGGCAACTACCTCAATGCAGGCCCCGATGGCCTGACTTCGGACTTTGCCATCTTCGGCTTGGGCCCGGACCGTCGCCTGCCTGCCGCCAAACCCGGCAGCACCTATCGCATTTACATTGGCTACGCGAACCTCAACGAGCCCTTGCGCGAGCTTTTGGAAATGGACCAGGCAAGCATTGATGAATTCAATTTGGATGAGTCCCAGCTGGGTTACACAAGCATCTGCTACGGCAATCGCACCAGCACGGACGGCCCCTGCAATAGCGGTAATGTCAGCTTTGAGATTCAAGTTCCCGATGTCGAGGGCGAGCTTGGCTTCCGCATTGGCGGCAGAAATAGCGCAGGCGAAATTAAGTCGGCCAGCCAGCTGTTCTACCTCCCCGTCAGCAAGGATGCCGGCAGCAAAGGTGCGCTTACCGCACGTTTGTATGACCAATACAGCGATGTCATTCGCGGCTCACTCGATAATAACGGCGAATTCAACACCGGTATTCTCAATGCGCTGTCGTCAATATCGCCGAGCGGCAATATCGTTAAATACAGCTATGACTTAGGTGATGGCACAGTCGTCGATGACGGTATTCCATTGGGTAATCACACCTATACACAAGACGGTGAGTTCCAAATTAAACTGACGGTTACCGACGACCAGGGCAACACCGCCACGGCGTCACGCAAAGTGGTTATCAGCAATACCGGCAAGTTGATTATTCGCAATATCGCCAACGACTTTAGCAGCGGCGCCTTCACTATCGGCATCGATAACATCGATGAACCCGATGGTTATTACGACTACTACAAATTCGTTATTCTCGACAAAGGCGAAGATGAAGTCTTTGAAGTACCGGGCGGCGTGAACTACGAAGTCGACATTATCGACAACGGTGAAGTTGTGTTCACTGACGAGCGATTTGTGGACAACGCCGAGGAAGTCGTCGTTGAGGTTGATCTGGACCAAGACTAGTTAGCAGTATTATTGCAACCACAAAAAAGCCCGCCAATGGCGGGCTTTTTTGTGCGCTTACGGTCGCGGCGTCAGCGACCCATAGCATTTACGCAACGTATTAGCGCGCCATTTCTTCGTTCAGCTCCTGCTGAGCTTGTGCGCCCTTAAATTGCTGCAAAAGCACCTCTCGGGTATCTGGCTGCACCTGGCGCTCACTCGCGGCCAACAGGTTATCAAACAGTGCCAGGGTTTTATCGCGCCCCATTGTCACCAATACACACAGGTTTTTCTTCCCGTCGATCTCAACAAACTCCACACGCTCAGCTCGTGTGCCAATCAGCGTCTGCTGGGTAAGTTGCTTCGCCACCGATGAGAAGGTTGAGCCGCTGGATACGCCGCTGGACACATCCGTGCGCTCGCGAAATACCTTGTCCAAAACTGCAACTTTCGTTTCTAGCTGTTGGGCTAAATCCGTCCGCGCATTGGCAACGGCAAGCTGGCGGTCGATCGACATATTACTGGAATACGGCACGCACTGAGCACTGGCAAAACCATCGTCGATGTAAGGATTCATCACCCACTGAGGGAGTCCACCCGCACCTTGTTGTGACTGCTGCGTATCTGCTGCCTGCTCGGTGCTTGCACACGCCGTCATTAGCACTGCGCAAGTCACACCTATTATTTTCTTCTTCATTAAGCACTCCAATATCCACGAGTAATACACATCGACACAGTCCAAATTAGGTGCCGACGTATTTCGAGTTCCTGCTCGACTGTTGCATCTCCGGCGCTCGGCAAGCAGACCAATTCATAGCAACACTCCATCTCCATTTTAGAGGGGAATGCAGCAAATGCACAGGCAAAAAAAAGCCGGGCAATGCCCGGCTTTGCAACCCAATTTACATTAAGCGTAAACGGGGTGGCGCTTACAAACCTCAAGCACCTTCGCTTTCACTTCTTCAATTTTTGCGCTGGCATCACCAGACTCGAGCGCTTCCAATACATCGCACATCCAGTTGGCCAGATCGATACACTCTGCTTCTTTGAAGCCGCGAGTTGTCACTGCCGGCGTACCTACGCGCAGACCACTGGTGATGAACGGTGAACGCGGATCGTTAGGAACCGCGTTTTTGTTCACGGTGATGTTCGCTGCCCCTAGCGCTGCATCAGCGTCTTTGCCGGTGTAAGGCTTGCCGATCAGATCCACCAACATCAGGTGGTTCTCGGTACCGCCTGAAACAATATTGATACCGCGATCGATAAAGGTCTTGGCCATCGCTTTTGCATTGGCAACCACCTGCTTTTGGTAGTCGACGTACTCAGGGCTCATTGCCTCTTTAAAGCTCACCGCTTTAGCGGCAATCACATGCATCAGCGGACCACCCTGACCACCTGGGAAAACGGCAGAGTTCAGCTTCTTCTCAATTTCTTCGTTGGCTTTTGCCAGGATCAAACCGCCACGCGGACCACGGAGGGTTTTGTGAGTCGTGGTGGTTACCACGTCGGCAAAGGGCATTGGGTTGGGGTAGATGCCCGCCGCGACCAGACCCGCCACGTGAGCCATATCAACCATCAGGTAGGCGCCCACTTTGTCGGCGATTTCACGGAATTTCGCCCAATCGACAATGCCCGAGTACGCGGAGAAGCCCGCCACAATCATTTTGGGCTTATGCTCTAGAGCCAAGGCCTCTACTTGTGCGTAATCGATTTCGCCCGTGTCGTTGTTCAGGCCATACTGCACAGCATGATAGGTTTTGCCAGAAAAGTTTGGCTTGGCGCCGTGAGTCAAGTGACCACCCGCATCCAGGCTCATACCCAGCACTGTCTCACCTGGCAGCACCAACGCTTGATATACCGCTGCATTTGCCTGTGAGCCCGAGTGAGGCTGAACATTTGCGTAGTCAGCACCAAACAGTGCCTTGGCGCGCTCAATGGCCAGAGACTCTGCTTTATCCACATACTCACAACCGCCGTAGTAGCGCTTGCCAGGATAGCCCTCGGCGTATTTATTGGTCAGCGCCGTACCCTGAGCTTGCATTACGCGGGGGCTGGTGTAGTTCTCGGAAGCAATCAGCTCGATGTGCTCTTCCTGACGAACCTCTTCTTCCTGGATTGCAGACCAAATATCGTCGTCGAAACCAGCTATCGTCATCTCTTTGTTAAACATAGAACCCCCGCAAGGCAGATACAGGCTAAGAAAAGCCGCGCATTGTACAATAAACGCGCGCCGCCGGCACCGTTTTAGGCCGCCAACTTTGTTACGCAGAGCGGTAGCGACTTAGATTCTTCGAATTTGCACTCTACAGCGCACCAACGCTCAGCTATGATGTCGCCAGAGAAACTGGAAATACTCATATGAATCAAACAGATATGCCGCCCCAGCAAATTAAGCTACACAAGAAATCACGCCTGCTGGAGCTCCGCTACGCCGACGGCAGTCACTACCAGCTCAGCTGCGAATTTTTGCGTGTCTTCTCACCCTCGGCGGAGGTACGCGGCCACGGGCGCGGCCAGGAGGTATTGCAAACTGGCAAATTGAATGTGGAGATCCGCGATATTATTGCCGTCGGGAACTATGCGATTCAGCTGGTGTTCGATGACGGGCACGACAGCGGGATATACTCTTGGCGCTACTTGCGAGAACTCGGCGAAAATCATCAGACCTTATGGGAAGGCTATCTCGCAGAGTTGCGGGCGGCAAATGCCAGCCGCGACCCAGATGAGCAAGTCGTCACACTCGTCGACCCAAACAAGGGCTAGGGCCGGTTCGCACTAATTACGTAGTGTGAACAGCCCCTAGTCGAAATCAGTCTCTCAGGGAGATGGCCGGACGGAGATTAACGCCGCCATCTTCCTCCAGGATACCAATGTTCATTCCCGTCGTATTTTCAACAACGACAACGGGCGGCTGAAAACGGGGACGACGAATAAACTTGATCTGCCAGCCAAAATTTTCAATACGACGCAGTGACGTTCGCTGCAGCTCAGTAAGCAGCTCAGAAAGGTTGTGAGGCACAGGTTCCGCACCAACACGCTTTTCTTCAATCATGGCCGCACTCCCTCCAATTTAACGCCGAGTTTCATACCCCAACATTAATAAAGGTGCAGTGCAGCGACTACCGCGGATTCACCCTATTGACAGACGGCGAGGCAAGCCCTACAAATTTTCTTCAGCAAACGCCGCTAACCTAGATCGTTCTATGCCATTTACATGCATCACCCCGGCGTGGGCGAAATGCTTACTTTTCTCGACTAAGTAAGTTAGCCCGGAAGTAAGCGGCGAAATATATTTGTTGTCGATTTGTGCCAGGTTTCCCAGCACCACGATCTTCGAGTTAACCCCCACCCGAGTGATAATCGACTTAAGCTGAAACTGGGTTAAGCCCTGCGCCTCATCGATGACAATATAGGCATTGTTGAACGAACGACCGCGCATAAAGTTTAGTGACTTAAACTGTATATTGGCCTTGTCTTTAACATACTCGATGCTGCTGTAGGGCGACTCATCCCCCCCGTGTAACACCTCGAGGTTGTCATCAAAGGCGGCCAACCACGGCGCCATTTTTTCTTCCTCGGTGCCAGGCAAGAAGCCGATATCTTCGGCAATTGGCGGCGTCGACCGCGCCACAATCAACTTGTCATAACGCTTTTCTTCAAGTATCGCGTGCAAGCCATAGGCCAGTGCGATTAGGGTTTTACCCGAGCCAGCCGGACCGGTGAGCACAGTCATATCAATATCCGCCTGGGCGATGAGAAAAAATGCCATCGCCTGCTCCATGTTACGCGGCGTGAGGCCCCACAGGCTTTGGTGCATTAACTGCTCAGGGCACAGATCCAATAACTCAACCCGGTCATCATCTACCGCTCTCACCAAACCGGCAAAGCCGCTGTCATCGTAGATGAACTGATTGATATGCACATGGGGAAGCACCGACCTGCTTAAAACATGCAGGGTTTGCGGCCCCTCCCGCAGGGTTTCCACACTGTCGACCTGGTCCCAGAATCGCCCGGCCAGGTGTTCATAGCCCTTCGCCATATACTGGATATCATCCAGCACCCGATCCCGCCGGTAGTCCTCAACATTTTCCAGCCCTGACCCCTTGGCCTTCAAACGCATGTTGATGTCTTTGGTTACCAAACAAACGTAGGCCTTTGGGTTTTTCACCTGTAAGTGCAAGGCAACGTTAATAATACGGTTGTCGTTCGCCTGCTGCTGGCTGCCATCCAGATAGGGAGCCTCGGTATCGTGACTGATTAATTGATCGGGAAAGATCGCCAGAGAGCCCGCAGCCTCGCCTTCACGCGTCGCCGGGATCGGCACCCCCTCCTGAATCTGCTTGGGGCTGGCCTTGAATAGAATTTTATCAATCGCATTGATCGCAATGCGCGCCTCACGGCTTACGTCCTTGTCACGCCGGTCCTTAATGTGATCAAGCTCTTCGAGCACCGTCATCGGCACGACCACACGGTGCTCATGGAAAGCACTCAGGGCCATCGGGTCATGCAATAGAACATTGGTATCCAGAACAAAGATTTTTTCCATCAGGGGCTCTCTACTGGCTGCAAGAAACAAATCGGGCCGTTGCTCAGTCGCGCGACGAGCAACGTGGTGAGGATGTTTTGAGGAAGAGAAGACGGCGGCATGACTGCCCCCGCATAGCGGCTACCAAGCCTACAACTGATGGCCCATCGGGCCTTGTCGGAATGGGGCAAACGGCTGCTCCAATAAGGACATGCTGTCTTGAATATTAAAAGCTGCCGCGGTGATGTCAACTAAATCTGGTGCCCAATGCGCCCATAACCTCGGCGAGCAAGACGCGGCGGAGGTTTTCCGCTACCCTATCGCCCCTTTCTCAGACCGAAAGCCAAGGTATCTCAACACCATGCTCGACCAAAACGCCCTGCAACAGCTAAAGCAGCTGAAAACCGACATCATTGAAAGTAAGGATCAGGGCGAAGGTGAGGTACGCGGCAGCCAGCGCCGCTTCGGCTTTGTGCGCCTAGATGATGGTCGAGATGTGTTTCTCCCCCCCGACGAGATGCTGCGCGTATTTCCCGGCGACCGGGTAAAGGTCAATGTGTTGACCGATGACAAGGGCAAGTTTAAGGGCGAGCTGGAGAAACTGGTCAATAGCCCTCTGACAAGTTTTACAGGCCGATACATCGTTCGTGGGCAGGGGCACTTTGTGGAGCCCGACCTGCCCCGCTTTAATAAACTGCTCTTCATCCCGCCTTCTGAGCGCAAAAAAGCGCAACCCGGGGATTACCTGCACTGCAAAGTCCATCGCCACCCCTGGAAAGATGGCAAGTCTCAAGTAAAAGTACTGAGTAAAATCGGCAGCCCCGAAGACGCTGGCGTAGAGGGCAAGTATACCCTGTGTAAATTTGAGCTGCCTTTTGGGTGGCCCGCCGAGGAAGAGCTCATCGACAGCCGCGCAAACCAACGTGAGGACCTGCGCAACACGCCCTTTGTAACGATTGATTCTGCCAGCACGCGAGATATCGACGATGCGATCTACGCAGAGGCCAACGACGCCGGCTGGACGTTGCAAGTCGCGGTAGCCGACCCCGGCGCTTACATTGACGCAGGCAGCGAATTGGATCGCGCCGCCCAGCAGCGCGCGAGTACGGTCTATCTACCAGGGTGCACTCAGCCCATGCTGCCCGAGCGCATCAGCCAAGACCTCTGCTCACTGGCAGAAGATGTTGAGCGCGCCGCCCTGGTTTGTAGCATGCAAATTAGCCAAAGCGGCGAAATCAAAGATATTGCTTTCTCAGAAGCCCTGATTCGCTCCCGTGCAAAACTTAGCTATGACGACGTCGCCGCCCACTTGGCAGGAGGCCCTCAACTGCCTCACGCCAGTATTGAGGCGCTACATCAAGCCTGCGGGGCGTTGCGCAAGTGGCGTGAAGAAAATGCCCTGATCATGCCTGAGCAAGCAGATTTTCACTATGACTTGGACGAGCAGGGCCGCATCACCGCCATCGTCCGCCAGGATCGCAATGACGCCCACCGCTTGGTAGAAGAATGCATGCTCGCCGCCAACCGCAGCGCCGCATTATGGCTGCGCGAAAAGCGCGGCACCGACCGTGCTTTATACAATGGTCACGCCGGATTCAGAGAGGAACGCCTCGAGAGTATCGGCAAGCTGGTCGACCACGCCCTGCCAGAATATAGCGACGTGTCGGTTCAGGAACTCGACGGCTACCGGCGCGTATTGAGCGCCGCGTCTAAGGCAGATAGCCCACTGCCGCTGCGCAGCATTATGGCTCGCATGCTTCAGCCGGGGGAGCTTAGCGCCGAACCACGCCCACATTTTGGGCTGGGCTTCGATTGCTACAGCACCTTCACCTCGCCGCTGCGTAAATACAACGACTTGGTTGTGCAGCGCTGCATTCGCGCCTGTCTGGACAACAGCAGCGGCGGCGACTTGAGCGACGATGCCATTGCTCAACTGCAAGAAAAACTGCGCAATGTGCGCCAAGCCAGCCGGCAAATGGAACAATGGCTACAGTACCAGTATCTGGCCAAACAGCCCTCGGAGCAGACCTACGCGGGCCACATTGCCCACCTCAATGGCGGCGGCTTTACCGTCGAGCTCCACGATAGCGGTATCAGCGGCTTCGTTGAGGCTCGATCGATTCCGGAAAAGCTCAGTTTCGACGCCGACACCCTGCGCCTTTATAACGATCAGCAAAACTATCAACTGGAACAGGCAGTTACGGTGAAAGTGGCCGAGATCGACCCCTTCCAGCGCAAGTTACTGTTCACAATAGCCTGAGCACCAGCGCGAGTGACGCCCCTTAAAACTCCGCGTGCCTCGGTACGCGGGGGAAGGGAATCGCATCGCGGATATTGTCCATGCCGGTGATGTAATTCAACAGCCGCTCAAAACCCAGGCCGAAGCCAGCGTGAGGCACGGTACCGTAGCGGCGCAGGTCACGATACCACTCCAGCCCTTCCAACTGTTGATCCTTCATGCGTTGATCGAGAACGTCCAGGCGCTCTTCACGCTGGCTGCCGCCGATAATTTCACCAATGCCCGGTGCCAGCACATCCATGGCAGCTACCGTTCTGCCATCGTCATTCAGGCGCATGTAAAACGCTTTTATATCTTTCGGGTAGTTACTGACGATTAGCGGCCCACCCACATGTTGCTCACAAAGATAGCGCTCGTGCTCGGATTGCAGGTCTCGCCCCCATTCCACCGGGTAGTCAAAAGAGGCCTTCGCTGATGTGAGTATTTTCACCGCCTCGGTGTAATCCATACGCGCGAATTCACGCTCAGACACCGCCTGCAAGCGCGACAGCACCGTGTCGTCGATATACTGATTAAAGAAGGCCAAGTCGTCTTCGCAGTGCTCCAGCACCTGCTTAATCAGGTAGCGCAAAAAATCTTCTGCCAAGGCGGCATCGTCGTCAAGGTTGGCAAAAGCCACCTCGGGCTCAACCATCCAAAACTCAGCCAGGTGCCGGCTGGTATTTGAGTTTTCCGCGCGAAAGGTCGGCCCAAAGGTATATACCTTGCTCATCGCCAGGCAGTACGCCTCGGCATTGAGCTGCCCCGATACGGTAAGAAATGCCTCCCGGCCAAAGAAGTCCTGACTGAAGTCGACGGCGCCGTGGGCATCGCGAGGCAGGTTTTGCAAATCAAGCGTGCTGACACGAAACATTTCTCCGGCGCCCTCACAGTCACTGGCCGTTATCAGCGGCGTATTAATCCACTGAAAGTCGCGCTCAAAGAAGTAGCGGTGCACCGCATTGGCCAGCACCGTGCGCACACGCGTGATCGCGCCAAAGGTATTGGTACGCGGGCGCAGGTGCGCCACCCCACGCAGGTATTCAAAACTGTGACGCTTTTTGGCGATAGGGTAAGTATCGGGGTCGTCGACCCAGCCGTAGACCTCGATCTCCTCCGCCTGAATTTCCACGCTCTGTCCTTTACCCTGAGAGGCGACTAGCGTACCGACAACGCGCAGCGAACAGCCGGCCGTTAAGCGCTGCACATCCGACTGGTAATTAGCCAACTCGCCCGGCGCCACCACCTGCAAGGCGTGCTGGGTCGTGCCGTCGTTCACCGCCAAGAAAGAGAAGCCACCCTTGGAGTCACGACGACTGCGCAACCACCCCTTTATCTCGACCGTTGCACCCAGCTCTACGCTACCACTAAGTAGCTTTTTAACCGACGTTCCCAGCATATCCCTCCCCTGAACGCGTCATAACCGCGCAATTTCTCAAGCAATAAAGCAAATAGTTGGCTATTGTGCATCAACCATCTTTTTCCTGTAAGACGTAACAGCTAAAGTTGCCCCCTTGGCAGGAAAGACCCTATGCAGATCGAAAATTTTGTCGCCCACCGTGGCTGGCGACGGCACTTCCCAGAAAACACCTTGCTGGCACTGCGCGAAGCGGCTCGCGTGGGCGCGGTTAAGCTCGAGCTAGATGTGCAGCTCAGTGCTGACGGGACACCGTTTATCTTCCACGACCCAGCGTTAACACGTTTGTGCCAACAACCCGGCATGATCTGGGACTATACGGCGGCCGAACTTGCAACGATGTCAGCCTACGAGCCCGAGCGCTTTGGAGACCAGTTCAGAGGCACGCCGCTCAGCCCCCTACAGGCGGTGACCGATTTACTCGACGACTACCCGTCGGTAGATATTTATGTCGAGCTGAAAGGGGAAAGTCTCGCCCAGTTTGGCGCAAACGCCATGGTCAGCGCGGTCACGCAAGCCCTGCAGGGCTACCAACACCGCTGCGTGCTCATCAGCTTTGAGCTCGACGCCCTGCTGGTTGCCAAGAACAACGGTTGGCAGCGGTGCGGCGCGGTTTTCGACTACTGGCCGGACTGGCAGCTGGCGTCGCTGGCTGAATTGACGCCTGAAATTGTGTTTATGGACCGCAACTGCGTCCCCGTAGAGACCGATCTGCGCACCCTGCCGCTACCGCTGCTGATCTATGAGGTAGGCAGCGCCCTGGAGGCCCGCGACTGGTTCGAACGCGGAGCCGCCGGAATAGAAAGTTTTAATATTGGCGAAGTATTACAGGAGCTCCACCTTGTCTAACGATATCCACACCGAAGTTGCCATCATTGGCGGCGGCGTTCAGGGCGCAGGCATTGCCCAAGCCGCAGCGGCAGCGGGCTACGACAGCTGTATTTTCGAGCGCGCAACCTGGGCGGCAGGCACCTCTCAGCGCTCAAGCAAATTAATTCATGGCGGTCTGCGCTATCTGGAAACAGCGCAATTCTCCCTAGTGTTCCACAGCCTGCGCGAACGCGCCCAGCTGCTGCGCAATGCGCCAGAGCTTGTTCGCCCGGTACCCTTTTATATTCCCATTTATAAAAATACCTCGCGCCGCCCCTGGCAAATTCGCGCCGGCTTAACGCTCTACTACTTGTTGAGTGGCGGCGGCCCACTGGGGCATTTCCGTAAACTGAAGAAAGAAGAGTGGCACAACCTTGATGGTCTGGATACCAATGGCCTGCAGGCGGTATTCCAATACTGGGACGGTCAAACCGACGACCGGCTGCTAACCGAGGCTGTTGTCGACTCCGCCGCGCAACTGGGCGCGCAAACTTTCACGGGCTGGGAGCTGTTAAAAGCCAAAAAGAACGAAGATGGCTATTCGCTGACCTTCAACACGGCTGACGGTGAGCGCCGCTGCCATTGCAAAAGCCTGGTTAATGCCACCGGCCCTTGGGTAAATCAAACGTCGCAGCGCATCGAAAACGCAGCGATGACCGAGGAGATCGAACTTGTGCGCGGCAGCCATATTGTGGTCGATAAACGCCTCGGGCGCGGCGTCTACTACATGGAGGCTCCCAGCGACCGGCGCGCCGTTTTTGCCATGCCCTGGGGCGAGCATACACTGGTTGGCACCACCGAGATCATTCACCGCGATGGCCCAGATAATATCGCGCCAAGCAACGATGAAATCACCTACCTTCAAGATACGCTCAGCCACTTTTTCCCGGGTGAGAAACCCGCGCTTATCGACGCATGGGCAGGGCTGCGCGTTCTACCGCGCTCGGACGACAGTGCCAACAAACGCCTGCGCGACACATTCCTAATGTGTGACGACGAAAATAGCCCGAAAATTCTGTCGGTATACGGCGGCAAGCTCACCGCCTATCGTCACACGGCAGAGCGAGTGCTCGGGCTGCTGAGCAAACGCTTAGGCCCCCGGACACCGCGAGCAGACACCCGGCGCACGCCCCTCGCTCCCCGGCAGTAAATTGCTTACATGGGAAGCGGCGACCCCGCCGTTTCCCATCTATTACAGCAATTTAACCCCCGCGACATGATGGCAGGGGCTTAAACAAATGATGAACTTTTGCTTAGAATTCATTTAACACACTGATTTTATTATAATTATCTAGCATTCATAAGCTTAATTTTCGCCACCTTAGGCCACACACACGACGCCGACTCCCCTCCTCCCTGTAACCCCTGTTAAGCCGCTTTCTCCCTATACTGACCCTGTCATCAAGACATTCACAGGAGAAACAACATGGCTCATACATTGACTATCAACGAGATCAACAAAGCAGAAGTGGTAACGGATATCGCAGCCCGTCTTGCACTGGCCAGCATCATTGCCGCCGGCTTTATTGCCAGCATCGTTGCACTGTAAAAACCACAGCAGCAAAACCGAGAGGATCACACTATGAAAGCGATCACTGCAACTGAAATGAACAATGCAGAAATTTATGCTGACATCACTGCTCGCGTGAGCTTTATCAGCATTGTCGCAGCGGGGCTTATTGCCTGTTTAATCGCGCTGTAAACGCTAGCTACTGCAGGCATACCATCTCCAACGCCGGCAGCTGAGTACAAACCGTCGCCAGTCCATCATCATCGCGACGAAATGCCGCCCGCCACATCGGCGGGCAGTCAATTCCCCGCCACACATTAACGCCCCTACCAGAACGTAGCACCCACGCATTCTCAGGTGCCGCAGTTCGAATTGCCAACTAGACCGCCCCGCTCTTGTGGCGGCACAACAAGTGAACATAACGCCCCAAGGCCCAAAACGGCTCCTGAGCACCGTACTGCCAGTCGATTTCAAGCATGTCGTCAACGCTGCGCTCGCGGCGTAATTGTCTGGACATTAGGTCATGGCTAATGCGAACCCCTCGGCGCGATACCACCTCAAGGCCCACCGCGGAAAGCGCCGCCTCAACATCCTGCGGCCGGCGGGGCGATGGCGGCGTTAAACCTCCGGGGTGTCCGGCAAAATCCTCGTCACGCAGTTTGTATAAATTGCCCTTAATCATATTGCCCAATACCAATGCATTGAGGTTATAGAACATCAGCGACAGGTGGCCGTCCTCTTTTATACCTGCAGCGAGGTGGCGCAGCACTTGCTCCATATCGGCCACCCACTCCAGCACGGCATGACAGATCACCAACTGAAACTGTCCCTGAGCGGCCATACCTTGGATAGGCGCATGGGACAACGACAACTGCCCTGAGCGGCAGTATGAAGATAGACGCTCCCCTGCCAGATCGAGCATCTCCTGTGAAATATCATTGAGCTCAAGCCGGTGCCCCTGCTCGAGAAAGACCTCGGCCATTTGCCCAAATCCACCGCCGGCGTCCCAAATGCTTACCGGCTCACCACCAAAAAGCGCTGGTAGCTTTTCCTCGAGCTCTCGGCGGCAAATTGCCAGGCGAAGTTGGCCTTTCGGATTGCCATAGATATTGCGCTGAAAGCGTTGGGCAATTCCGTCAAAGTTTCGGTCGGACATTGGGCTAGCGTCAATGCAAAAAATGAGGCGGGCAGTGTAGAAGGTGATCGCCGCGACGGCAATTAAGGAGTAAACGCCAGAAACCAAAAAGCCGGCGCAAGCGCCGGCTTTCTGAAAATTCGACTTCCACTGTCGCATCCAATCCGTTGAATGCCTTAGTCTTCCTGACGACTGCTATTAGAGCAGGCTCGACGTTGGGCCAACAGGCGTTATCACCAGCCCGTGTTGTGAGATATATCTCACAAACACTAGGCGTCAATGTCGGGAATCATCTCGCTGTGCAGGCGTTCGATCGTGTCTTTAATGCGTAGTTTTTCTTTTTTTAGGCGCTGCAATAGCAACTGATTTTGCCAGGGGTTCGACGCCAACAACGAAATTTCTTCGTCTAAGGCGCGATGCCGGCGCTTGAGCAGCAATAGACGCGCACCTGCAGAAAGGCAATTATCCATAGTACGGTCATTTTCCAGGGTTGGATCGAAGCCCTTATTGTTACCCCCCCGGCCATGCGAAAACAAGCGTCATCAGGGCAAGCCACTGATCTTTTTCGTCACTGGGCAATGATAACTTACGCCATTGTTGCCCCCCACGGCCTTAGCAATACTGTAGCGCGTATTCATTGAACGGCACGCCAGCGGGTGTTGCCCTGATTCAGAGGCTTAGGTAATGCAAACCGAACTATGTAAAAAACTGGGTATCGAGTACCCAATCTTCGCATTCACTCACTGCCGTGACGTCGTGGTGGCCGTAAGTAAAGCTGGCGGTATCGGCGTACTCGGCGCGGTTGGCTTTTCGCCCGAAGAACTAAAAGAAGAACTTGATTGGATCGACGCCCACATTGGTGACCTGCCCTACGGCGTGGACATCGTTATTCCGCAAAAATATGAAGGCATGGGCGATATGAGCCCCGAAGAGCTGGAAAAGCAGCTCTGGGATATGGTGCCCGAGGAACACGTGGAGTTCGCACAGAAACTGTTGGCCGACCACGGCGTTCCCGAATGGCCAGACGGTAGCAAGGGTATGGGCCTGCTTGGCTGGACAGAAGCCACAGCCACTCCGCTGCTCAAAGAAGCCCTCACACGCCCCAAGTGTAAACTGATCGCGAACGCCCTCGGCACACCACCGGCTGACAAGGTCAAAATGATTCAAGACAGCGGCCGCCTGGTTGGCGCACTGTGCGGCAAAGTTAAGCAGGTAAAAGCTCACCGCGAAGCGGGTCTGGACTTTATCGTTGCCCAGGGCGGCGAAGGTGGCGGCCACACTGGTGATGTTGGCTCTATCGTATTCTGGCCACAGGCCGTAAAAGCGGCGGGCGACATTCCCGTACTGGCTGCTGGCGGCATTGGTAGCGGCGAACAAATGCTGGCGGCGATGGCAATGGGCTGCGCTGGTGCATGGAGCGGCTCACTGTGGCTGACCGTTGAAGAGGCGCATGCCGAACCTGCACAAAAAGAGTCGTTGCTAAAAGCAACCAGTGAAGACACTGTGCGCTCACGCTCCTGGACCGGAAAGCCCTGCCGAATGCTCAAGAATGATTGGACCGATGCGTGGTCGACCCCCGGCAACCCTGAGCCGCTGGGCATGCCGCTGCAAGGCTTGGTTACCGGCGACGGCATTCGTCGCACCGCCAAATATGCCGCAGTCGGCGAATGTCAAAAAGTTGCCTTCAACCCGGTAGGACAGGTCGTCGGACAAATCAACGAGGTCGAGTCCACCCGCAATGTGGTGTTCCGCCTGATCAACGAGTACGTCGACGCGCTGGATCGCATCAATAGCTTGATGCCAGACGCGTAAAAGCCCAGAAAAACGGCGCCTTGAAGGCGCCGTTTTTACTCCCGGTTTACGCCCTGCTCTGCCAACACCCTTTCCACCGTGTCGACAATAACCTGGGTCTGACGGTCCACCTCGATATTCACTTCGCTGCCCACCACCAGTGCACTTAAATTAGTACTGCGAAGCGTTTCCGGAATCAAACAGACGGAAAAAATACCGCGCTCTTTATCCATGCTCGCCACGGTCAGGCTGCAACCGTGCAAGCCAATAAAGCCCTTGTGGAACACATATTTACACAAGGCCTCGGGCAACTGGAAAAACAAACTCACATTGTTTTCAGAACGCTGCACCTCACAGACTTTGGCCCGTCCATCAATATGGCCGGAAATCAGATGACCGCCGATTTCCGCCCCCTGCTTAGCGGAACGCTCAACATTGACGCTGTCACCCATTTTTAGCTGCCCCAGCGTGGTGAGCGACAGCGTTTCCTGCATCGCGTCAAAGTGCACTGTCGGCCCATCGATGCGAGTGACCGTCATACATACGCCATCTAGCGCAACACTGGCACCAATGCTCAGATCATCTTGCAGAGACTCGGGCAGATCCACGGCCAGGCGTCGCAAACCCGGCTCATCGATCAAACCACACAGGGGGAAGGCGCCCTGAACAATGCCTGTATACATCCATCAACTCCTGGCTAGTGATTGCAGCAATACTACGAATATCGCATTATGCGTGGCCAACAATTATCCGCAAAGTAATAACAACAAGAGGTGCCTATGGGACTCCGTATAATGAACATTGCCACACTGGTATTTTGGCTGGCTTTCGTGATCAACTTTTTCCAACCCTTGGCTGGCGACAGCAGCCACTGGATCAATTGGGTCGGCTACGGCCTTTTAGCCGCTCACTTCTGTGAATGCCTCATCTTCCGCAAAGAGTTGCACCGCGATTACGCCAACAACCTGGCGCTGGGTTACATCACCGTGCTGCTACTTGGCCTAGGCCGAACGTCGGCGTGGCTGAATGAGCGTAAATCTACCGCAGTCTAAGTCATCAGCCATAGCCCACAACCCGCGGAACTGCTAGCATTATCCACTTCGAACAATGTGCAATAGGGCGAGTCAATGAAGCGGGTTATCTTTAACCAAAAAGGTGGCGTGGGCAAAACAAGTATCAGCTGCAACCTGGCAGCTATCAGCGCCTGGAAAGGCTTTAAAACCCTGCTGATCGACTTGGACATCCAAGGCAACAGCAGCGAGTACCTCGTCGGTGAACAGTTTCGCGACCTCGACGACAATGCCGCCAGCTTTTTTAAGCAAAAGCTGGCTCTTTTTGGCAAGAGCAAAGACGCGGGTGACTGCGTATACGAAACCGAATTCGACAATCTCTACTTGATGCCGTCAAGCCCCGAGTTAGCAGTGATCGAGCGCGAACTCGAGAGCCGACACAAAATCTACAAACTCCGCGATGCCCTGCGCGAGCTGGAAAAAGAATATGAGCATATCTATATCGATACGCCACCCGCATTGAATTTTTACAGCCGCTCAGCCCTGATTGCCGCCGACAGCCTGGTCATCCCCTTTGACTGCGATAGCTTTTCGCAGGGCGCACTGATGGGCTTACTGGAAACCGTGGAAGAGATTCGCGAAGACCACAACCCCGGGTTGCATTTAGAAGGTATTGTGGTCAATCAGTTTCAGGCCCAGGCGAGCTTGCCCGCTCAGTTGGTAGACAGTCTGCGCGCTAACGAGCTGCCTGTTTTCGAACAATACCTGAGCAGCTCTGTAAAAATGAAGGAATCGCGCAACCGACAATTGCCGCTTGTGCACCTTGCCCCCTCCCACAAACTCACGCAGCAGTTGATTGCACTGCACGACAGCTTGAGCGACAGCGGCAGCAAGGCCGCACGCCGGGCATAGCACTGCAACTAAGGCGTTGCTCGGCCATTGATGCCGACAACGCCCTTCTTGACGACCGTCATATCCCCCAGGCCGAAGTTGCCCACATCTGCACTCAACTTGAGCTCGTAATCCAGGTCGGCACCAACGTTACTCAGCAAATTGCGCAGTAGGCCAATGCCACTGAGCAGGTTTATACCCACTGGCACCTCAATATTGCTCTGGCCATTCGCCGGCACCCGCACTTCTTCATTAAAGCTGCCCGATGCCAGCTTGCTGCCAGCCAGGTGCATTTCATAACGCAGCCGTCCCAAATTCAGCTCAAAGCCATTTGGGTTATCCAGCTGCAAGCCCACCAGCAATTGCTGCTGAAGGCCGTTGGACGCACCAACATTAATGCGGGTTATCGCCACTTCTGGCTTGGTAATAGGGCTAAAACTTGCACAGGCACTCAACAGCAGCGCAATGGCAGCAACAAAGAATTTATTCACGGAATTTGCCTTGAAAAGAGAAGGGACGCCGAGCGGCGCCCCAAGCAGAAGAGTAGTGACTTATTGCTGCATGGGCAGCAGTTCAATCTCTACACGGCGGTTTTGAGCACGCCCGGAGGCTGTGCTGTTGTCCGCAATTGGGTCGCGAGGACCATAACCTGTTGCGCGAATACGGCTCGACGCAACACCTTGGTTCATAAAGTAACGCGCGACGCTGCCTGCACGCTGCTCTGACAGTGTCTGGTTAGTCTGAAAACTACCGGTCGAATCTGTGTAACCGTTCACTTGCATCAGCGTTTTATCAAACTCTTTAGCGACTAGCGCGACGCTGTCCAATACGCTGGTGAAGCCACTCATGATGACGGAACTACCGGTATCAAAGGTGATATTGCCCGGCATAATCAATTTGATGGTATCGCCCACACGCTGCACGCCAACGCCAGTGCCTTCCAGGCGGGCACGAAGTTTGGCTTCCTGGCGGTCCATGTAATAACCGTAGCCACCACCCGCAGCAGCGCCGGCTGCAGCGCCGATCAATGCACCTTTTTTACGGTCTTTCTTACTGGATACTGCCGCCCCCAGTACCGCACCCCCTAGTGCACCCCAGCCGGCACCCTTAGCGGTATTACTGGCCTTTTCTTCCCCTGTGTACGGGTCGATGCTACACGCAGTGACAAATAGCGCGACGGTGATACATGCAACGAGGCGCATGGACTTCTGAATACGGATCATATTTCCCCCTAACACTTTGGTATGTCTGTTTTTGCTACAGACTCTGACTCGATAATGGCACAAGCTTTCCAATAAAAAAGGGCCACTATTCACATCCAGTATTATTACTGTGGCTTATGACAATTAAATAGTAGTCCTAGTTCAGCGGTGCGCGCCACTTTCCATCTCGATTGGCATCAAAGTAAATGGGGTTACTCAGTGCCAGCGGATGCAAACCGGGGTAAAGCTGGCGGTAACGGTCGCCCGCAGGCCCGCTTACCTCAACCACTACCCAGGCATCCTCCTCGACCACCAGCTCGATTACTTTGTGGTCGTTAGCCCGGCATGGCAGCTGACGATATATGCGACCGTTTACCCAGATTGTCATCTGCTCCAGCTCGACCCAGGGCGCCGAGCGCAGCTGCACATGCAGCTCTGCCCTACGCCCCGCGAAGGTATCGCCAATACCCGCTTGTTGGTCACCCTCTCGCAGAGTGAGCGCCATGAACGGGCCGGTCGTCATAAAGCTGCGCCCCTCTGACAGCGCCTCCACCAGCGCTGCCTCGCTGATGGGCAAGCCGCCGGACTCCGGCAGATAAATATAATTTCTTGGGATCGCAGCGTGCTGACGACGACCATGGGAGTCGCTATTTCCCGTCGCACCGCGTCGGGCGCCCTGGTTCAGCAGCGAGAACCAGTCGTCACGCACTGCCTCATACACCGCAAACTCACTGCCGTTGAGCACTTCCAACAAGTCAAAATCAATATCGCGGGCACCGCTGGCCGGGTCCACCTTCAGCAGGCTGTTATTGTTCTCACTATTCAAGGGCAGCGCAGGGTCATACTCTTTCCCGACAGAAAGGTGCTCGAAAAACGCCAAGTCAGTGTCTAGCGGAGCGACAGCCCGTGGATGGTTTAGCTGAAACAACGCGCCCGGATCGCGACGCTTAACATCGGCAATCAATTCGCGCAGCGCCCTACCTTCAATTTTAGGAATACCGCCAGCGTATTGCTCCGGCCGCGCCTGCAGGGGAAATGCATTACTGTGGCCGATTGTGAACGGCGCCTCGGCGGTGTGCGCCATACCCGTGAACTCACTGCCTACTACAAGCTGCAGCACCCCGTTCAAGCCCATCGCCGCCACCGCATTGCGACCATCGACAATGCGATTGTGCTCTGAAGCGACCAGAAGTTCGGCGCCCTGCGCGGCAAAGCTGCGCAGACGCTCTTGCAGGGGCAGTACGGAATCAAAGCTGGCGCCACTGTGAACGTGTAAATCAGCGCTTCGCCAGTCTTCGCTATACCACGCCCGCTGGGGCGGCCGAATAGGCAATTCACTGCGCTGCCCGGCGACAACGGTCAGCAGGTATTCTTCGATGTCATATTCAATTCCGCGCCCCACCAGCACGCGGTAGTGCCCCTCGGGTAGAGAAATACGCTCGGGGTCAGAGGGAACGCCGGCAAGGTCAATGCGATTCCCCTGGTCTTCATTGCGCAGGGCAATCCCCCCTTCAGAAAACGCCAGTAAGTCGTCACCAAACTCGGGATCGGCCGTGCCATCCACACCAAAAAAATACAAACTCATGGCAACATTGCGAGGCAAACTGAGTTCACCATTTTGGGTAAACACCCAACGTCCCGAGTCATTGCGGCTATCCACCACCGAGAGCTCTCTCGCTTTGCGCTGCCCCCAGGGGGTCACTGCGCTAACCCTGACGCGCTGGGCACGATCGGGCAGGCGCACGCGAAAACTACCATCGGCATTTGGGCGCACCTGCGTTACGGCTCTTTCATGCCGGTCCCACACCGAAAAGGACACCGCTTGGTGGCTGCTATAGCCGCGCAGCTCGGGACCCCGATAGATCTGGTCGGTGACCGATGCCACGTCGCTGCGCTTGCCTACCACCACATTAAAATTGGCGAGCAAGCGCTCCTTTTTGTCGATATCCATAAATCGATTCTGCAACATCGACAACCAGTTCAGGCGCTCACTTTGCATCCACAACGGGCGCGTCATCCAGCCGTGCATGCTGTAATCGGGAAACACCGCCAGGAACGTAGGCAGCGAGCGTCGCGTGCCACTGGCAGTAATCAGCTCAGCAGACTCAAGCTGGACGCCATAGCTGACCCCGGCCTCATAGGCGTCACTGCCAACCAGAATATTCCAGTCTGCGGGCATGAGACCATTGATCAACGAAGCGGTGTCGTGGCGATCTATCTGCTTTTGTGCAAAGCCCAGTGTCGCCTCTGGCGCATAGCTCGAATAGCTAAAGGGCGACAGTGCCCGCTGCGAGTAGAGGGTAAACAAACCGCTCAAACGCAGTGCCGGCCCCTCGGCGTAGCGGCTTATCTCTACCTGCACGTTCAGCGTTTGACTGTCTTCCTCAAGACGGTAGCGAACAATCTGACGCAAGCCATCGCGCTGGCCTAGGGTAACGATTTCGGCACCGCCATCACGAATTTCGGCGTGAATGCGCTGCACGGGAATCGCGGTGTCTTTGCTCAAACCCGTCAGGAAATTGGCGTAGCTCCACTGGTCATCGTCCCGGTCACAGTAACCGAGATCGACCAAGCTGCCACCACCGCTGACGATGCCCGCATCGTGTTCTACATCACTTATCGCCGCGCAAAGTACACCGTTACTCAGCCACCAATCACCCACGCCGGCAATCGCATCGGGCCCACCGCGGGGATAGCTATCCATCTTAGCCAGCTGCATTTGCTCGGCCCGCAACAGTGACGATACCGCCTCCGGCTCGGCATCCACATCAGGTAAAAATTCCAGCGGCGGACGAACTAACGATTGCGCCAACACCGCAGAGGTTAGTCCGCAGAAACATACGGCGAGCAAGGCTCGCGCGCGGCAAAAAAAGCGAGGGGGACGAGTCATTAAATATCCTTTTTCATGAAAGGCCCCAATATGAGTTATGGCAGCTGTACGCTGACATCTGTTTGCTCGGCCGGCAGTTGCTCACCAAGAAAACGCTTAGCAGCCACACGCTGCTGCTGGCCTAAAGCGAAATGTGATTCTAAGAATGCATAAATCGCCAGGGTATTTAGCCAGTGCTGACGAATCGGGTTCATCGCCGTCGGCAGCGGCATCTGCGTACACAGCTTGGGCTGCTCAGCAAAAATTAAGCCCTCTTCCAGGCTGCCTAATTCGTGACTCCAATCATCGTCTTCGGTTTTTTCTAAGCCTTGATTGACTTGTCGGCAGCCCAAGCTGTCCGGGTTGTCCATCCATCGCAGGGCACGAGCCAAACTGGCAAAGCCAGTGTGCGAAGCGCCATCAATGGTAACCAGTGTCGCACCGGGCACCCTCTGGGGAATATCGGCGGCATTATCCTGATAGCTGATCATCGGGTCTATGGGCGAGGCTACCATCATAAAAGGCAGTGGTCGGCTCTGGAAAAAAGCAGGGCCAAACATGTAGCTGGGGCCGGCAATCGATACCGCCGCACTGACACGGGGGTCGTGCAAACGCGGATGAAAGGCGACCATTGTCGATGTCATGCCGCCCAGCGACAATCCAATAGCGGCAATACGCGAGTCATCAATATGCTGGTAGAACTGGTTGCCCTGCTCGGCATTCCAGCTTAGGAATTGGTCAATCAGGAAGCTGATATCTCCGGGCTGATTCACCACGTCTTTTACCAATGGGCCGCCAGGGGCATTAAAATTGGTAAGCGGGTAGTCCATTGCCGCTACAATATAACCGTGGCTGGCCAAATGCTCGGCCAAATAACGGCCGCCGGTTCGGTCCGACATAAAGCCGTGGCTATATATCACCAGCGGTGCGCGACCATGCAGCACCTCGGGCAGCCATATACGCGTTTTCAGCTCGCGCTCATCGCTACCGGAAAAATCGCCGTTCGCCTGCATAGGCCGCGTGTCGTCTACAAGCGTGACATCAAAAAATGTCACTTCTTGGGGGCCGGCTTGCAACCACTGCGCCGACGCCGAATCAGCCGCCAGAGGTTCAGGCTTTTTAGTAAAGACAAATACGGCGGCAGCCGCCCCGACGAGCACCAAGAGTGCCAAAAGAATTTTCTTTAACATATGCGGCTATCTTACGAGAAACAGAAAGCCGTAACTTAACAAGAGCCGCGCCGCGACTCCACATTCGCCATCAATATCGGGATAAAAAAGCAGCCAGAGGCAACTTTTTTATCCCGCGACCACGCCTCTCCCAGCCTCAGTGCTCAACAAATGCCCGCTCAATCACGTAGTGCCCGTAGTCGCCCGCGCGCGTTTCGCGAAATCCCAGGCTGTCGAGCAACTGCGTACTCTCCTTTAGCATGGCCGGGCTGCCGCACAACATGAAGCGATCATGTTCGGGATTCAGGGCCGGCAAACCCACATCGGACATGAGTTTTCCGCAGCGTATTAAGTCTGTTAAGCGGCCATTGTTGCGATACGCCTCTCGGGTTACCGTTGGGTAATACAACAGCTTTTCGCGCACCAGGTCGCCAAAGTACTCGTTGCCGGGCAGCTCTTCACAAATCAGCTTTTGGTAAGCCAGCTCGCTCTGGTAACGAACGCCGTGGGTTAAAATCACCTTATCGTACTGCTCGTAGAGCTCCGGGTCTTTAATCAGACTCATGAAGGGCGCTAAACCGGTTCCCGTAGAGAGCAGGTATAAGTTGCGCCCGGGCAACAGATTGTCTGCTATCAATGTTCCGGTCGGTTTACGGCTCACCAGCACCTCGTCGCCCACGCGTATTTTTTGCAATTGCGACGTCAGCGGCCCATCGGGAACCTTAATACTGAAAAACTCCAGCTCTTCTTCGTAGTTAGCACTCACCAGGCTGTAGGCACGCATCAGCGGGCGTCCGGCCTGCGGTAAACCGATCATTGTGAAGTGACCGTTTTTATATCTGAATGAGGGGTCACGGCTGGTTTTAAAGCTGAACAGCGTATCATTCCAATGGTGCACGCTCGTTACTCGCTCAGAACTTATCGTCTTCATTGCTCACCTCGTTGATACTGTGCTACTTGGCTGCTGCCACTGAATTTGCAGTTACTTTACGTCGCGGCTAATATATCGGTAAAACAACTTATTTGAATTTAAATAATCGGATCAATTGATATGCATTACACACTTCGCCAGCTAGAAGTCTTTCTCGCGGCCGCCCATACCGAGAACATCACTCGCGCCGCCCAACAGCTATCAATGTCCCAGTCCGCCGCGTCCAGCGCACTAAAAGATCTGGAGAAACAGTTTTCTATTCAATTGTTTGACCGCGTCGGTAAACGACTGCAAATCAATGAGTTAGGCCGCGCCCTCAGGCCGCAAGCAGAATCTTTACTCGACCAGGCACAGGCCTTAGAACACGCCTTTAAACAGCATGACTGCATTGGTGAAATTAAAATTGGCGCTACGCTGACCATTGGTAATTACCTTGCCGTGGACATCATGGCGGAGTTCATTCAACGCCACCCCAGCGCGAGCGTGCAGCTGCATGTCGCCAACACCGAGGCCATCGGCCAACAGGTACTCAGTTTTAATTTGGATATGGGGCTGATTGAAGGAGAGTTCCAACACCCCGACTTGGAGGTAACGCCCTGGCGAGAGGACGAGCTGCAAGTGTTCTGCAGCCCGCTGCACCCACTTGCCAAGAAAAGCTCACTGACGGACGACGACCTTGTAAAGGCTCAGTGGATACTGCGCGAGCCGGGTTCGGGTACACGCCAAGCGTTTGATCGCGCCATGCACGATCTGCTGCCAAACATGACAATTGGCCTGGAGCTGCAACATACAGAAGCGATCAAACGCGCGGTCGAGAACGGCCTGGGCATCGGCTGCCTGTCACGCGTCTCACTGGAAGCGGCCATAGATAGCGGCCGCATCATCGCTCTCCCCACGCCGAGCCGGGACCTGCGACGCAACTTCTACTTCATTTTGCACCGCCAAAAATACCGCAGCGAGGGGATCATTCGCTGGCTCGAGCTATGCCAAAACAGTTAGGGCCTGTTAACAGGCCCTAGTGAGCCTCTGCATAACTATCCGCTTCCACCTGGCGAGCGTAGAGAGAGGGGCGCGGCAAGACTATTAGCGCCAGCACAGAGCAAAGCGCCATGGTTATCGTCATCGGCCACAGCTGGTCACTGACAAAACGCGTGGACAGAGCGCTGACAAGCGCGCCAATTAAATACTGGCCACTGCCCAGCAACGCCGAAGCAATACCGCTGTGCTTGGGGAAAAAGTGCAAACAGCAGGCCTGGGTATTGCCCATAACCCCACCCAGAGCACCCACACTCACCACAATTAGCCCGACCACTAACCACAAGGGCGGGTTAAACGGTGTGACAAGCAGCAAACCGAGGCACGCCAGCCCCTGCAGCATCACCGCACCATAGAGTATTTTGGCCGCAGGCAAGGTATTGAGCAGATAGTTATTCACCCGGTTGGCGATCGCCAGGGTAACAATATTGGCTGCAAACAGTATCGAAAACACCGCCTCGCTCTGTCCGTAGTGCTCCATATACACCACCGCGGAATTGACCAGGAAGGTCATCATCACCGCGAAAGTCAGGCCTTGTACCAACACGTAGCGCATGGCCACGCGGTGGCGCAACACATGACGATAGCGCTGCAACAAACTCTGCGCCGGCCCCGGCAATGCTGAGGCGTCGGTAACGTGGAGGAAGCGCCACGTTGCCAGCAGCACCACAGAGGCGTAGGCCGCCAGGGCAACAAAAACGGCTCGCCAGCCGCTCAAGGTATAGAGCAGGGTGCCCAGTGCTGGCGCGATGGCAGGCGCGAAGATCGTAATCAACGCGATCAGTGCGAACAGTTTGGCAGTCGCCTGCCCCTCCGTGTTATCGCGAATAATCGCCGGCACCACAACCGAAGCAAAGCCACCGCCGACAGCCTGCAATACCCGGGCAAACCAAAAGACCTCCAGGCTCTCAGCGAAGGCCAGAATTAAGCTGGCGACAAAAAAGATCGCCAAACCACCAAATAACACCGGCCGGCGGCCCCAGTAGTCACTGAGGGGCCCACCGCAAAACTGTCCAAAGCTCAGGCCCAAAATATACAGACTTACGGTGATCGCCAGCTGCTGCACCGGCACAGAAAAGTCCCGGGCGATAGCCGGAATTGTCGGCAAATACAGGTCGATAGCCAGAGGTGACAAGGCAAAAATCGACGCTAGCAGAAAGGTGATGGGCAGCGACACCGCTCGCGAGTTCATAACGGCTCCAGTTAGGCAAGCGAGCAGAGTAACTGGCAACTATCTTTCTAGCAAGATAAAATTCTGTTCCCACACGACGGAAACAACGCGATGGACGACCGACGCATAGGCATTGCCGAGCTGCGTGAACAGCAACGCGAGAACTGGCCCCAAGCCTACAGAGATTGCCAACCTTCGATATTGAGACTGCTGCGAAGCGCCGATGACTATTTGCGTGCCGGCAGCGAGCAGCTAGCCAGCCACAACCTATTGCCAGCAGAGTTTGATGTGCTCGCGGCACTGCGCCGCCAACCGCCGCCGCACTGCGTTAGCCCGACGGCACTGTGCAAGGCCTTGTTGATGAGCAGCGGCGGTTTAACCAAGCTGCTGAAACGGCTGGAAACGGCGGGCTTGATTGAGCGCCCTGCCAATCCCGATGATGGCCGCAGCCAATTAGTGAAACTCAGTCCTTCGGGAATACGCCGTGCTGAACAGGCGATGACAACACTGTGTGAGCTGCAAAAACAGTGGCTCGCACCACTGACTGATGATCAGCGCCAACAGCTTAGCCAATTACTGGATCAGCTGTTGGCGCGCTAAGAGTGCGCTTAGCCGCCTACCACTGCCAGCGCAAGCTCCAATAGAAATCGACTTCCTTGCTATCCAGGCGCGCCTCGTCGTCGACGTCATCGGCCAGGGGCACTGCCGCCACCCAGTGACTACTCAAACCATAGGGCATCTCCAAGCTCACCCCAAGGCCTGCATCGGCCAGGTTTTGCCATTCGCCGAGTTCATCGTCGGTGTCAGTAAACCTGGCGGCACCATACTCAACAAACAGCGCAGGCGTTAACGTAAGATCGCGCCATGCGTACTCTCGCTGAATCGCCATACTGGCGTGCACACCGTCATCGCCAACGAGCGTGCCCGGCAACCAGGCTGACAAGCTGCTGCCGCCACCCAGCACCCACTGGCGCTGCTGAGGCAGTTGCGTATTGTCGGACCATTGTCCCTGCGCCGACAGCCGCAACTCCGTGCTGCCATTCAGTGCAAGCGTCATCGCCACCGCGGGCTTGGCTATTAGATACTCGGCGCTGCGTCGGCCAATCGCAACCTTCGCTGTTGGCTCTTGGCCAAGACTGCCATCGTCATCGCTCAGCCCCAGCTCCGTGGCAAACTCCATTCGCGCGAATACCGGGCGACCCAACCACTGCTCGCGCAGGGTATAGCGCGCACCGAGCTCCAGCGACACGAAGCGTTCCTCCAAAAGCGCATCACCACCGGCTTGGGGCTCAATGCGTGAGTCCACATAGGAGAGGCGCTCAAAGACATTGAAACGGCGCAGGGGGTTACTAAACAGCAGTTGCTCACCACGCAGACTTGCCTGCTGAATCTCGGCATCCAACGGCAGTGTCAGCACCTGCTGTTGAATAGGACAGCTGATCAATGGCGGCAGGCAAAACCCACCCCCGCTGCTCGTTACGACAACCTCGGGGGCGCGCTCATAACGAATATAGGATAGATCAATGCCGTAGAGCCCGTAGCGTAACGGCTGGTCGACGCTAACCTCGACTTGCTGGTAATCATCGCCATCACCGGTCTCACCCCAGTCGCGAATAACCGTTTGCGCATTGGCCTTCAGTTCGGTGCCAGTGGCGAAACGGTGGGCAAGGCCTACACGGGCAAAATATCGCCCCAAAAACCTGCTACCGCGGTTATTGAGCTCCACATCAACATCCGTGGCATCGCTATCGGCAGCCTCACGCTCTACGAAGTCCAGAATCACCTCGTTGTCGGCATGGGCCTCGTAGCTAATGCTGTACTCCAGCCCCGCTCGCTCCGCGTATATCGACGCGGGCACCCGAGCGCGGTCAAACTCGTGCAGTTGCAGGTTGTCATCACCGACCAGGCCGGAGAAAAAGTGGGTGAGCAAGGGCGCACCTCGAAGGCCCTTCACACGATTTTGGGAGACCATTACCGTCACGGTGTCGCCAAGCCGGAAATAACTCAGCCCCACTAACAGGTGCCCCATATTGTAGTAGCGGCGACTCAATGCGGTGATCGCGGCAGAGGGGCTATCTGCGCCGTCCAGGATCGCCTGCAGCTGTGTCTCTGAAAGGTAAGGCGCTTCCTGAACACGCAGCAACACACCGTTAATCTCCCTCTGCACGTAGCTACCCTGGTATTGTTTCGCAAACTCGACTTGTTGTTGCGTCGCCAACTGCGGCGGCATCACGGGTGGCAAATCAATTG
Organism: uncultured Spongiibacter sp.; assembly: GCF_964011655.1. Classification (NCBI taxonomy): domain Bacteria; kingdom Pseudomonadati; phylum Pseudomonadota; class Gammaproteobacteria; order Cellvibrionales; family Spongiibacteraceae; genus Spongiibacter; species uncultured Spongiibacter sp. The sequence continues at coordinate 106,038 of NZ_CAXGPO010000001.1, forward strand.
CCATGTTCTTTCTCCTTAGACTGGAATTATAGGCGTCACTAACTATTCAGCTTGCAGGCGAAGCTCAACACGGCGGTTGCGCGCCGGCTCGGCTGAACTTACCGGCTGCGCTTCGCCATACCCTCTTGCTCGCAAACGCTCGCCGCTAACCCCTTTCCTTATTAAGTAGTCGCGAACGGCTCCCGCACGGCGCTCAGACAGGCGAAGATTATAGGCCTCGCTGCCCGAGCTATCGGTATGACCGGCAATTTCAATGCGCCCCGAAGGCGCTTCACGCAGGACATCCACCACCAAGTTCAACACGGCTTTCGCGGACGGACTCAACTGCCAGCGGCCACTGGCAAAATGCACCCCATCCAGACGCAACGGGCTTGCCGATTCCAAATGACAGCCATTAGCCATTACCCGGCGTGACGGCGGTGTGCTTCGGCATTGGTCGTCGCGGTCACAAACGCCATCACCATCGCCGTCGCGGCAATCGAGAGGGCCGGTCTGGGCATAGGCAACTTCATAGCGTGGGTCACGGTACTCCACCTCACCCAGCGCTGGCTGATCACCACCCTCGGCAAGGGGCCCTGCCACCAGCGCCTGGCTCGCCGGCGCATCCATCGCCGCCAGCTGTGAGCGCTCCCGCTCAGACATTCCCAACCCAACAGGGGCTAGCGGTGCCATAGAAACTGAGTCTCCCGACAAGGAGGCGTCGAGCGCCAACACGGTTTCGTCCAGAGCCAGCCCTGTTGTATCGCTCACCGCCGTTAGCACCGGCAGTAAACCTAATGCTCGGCTCAAGTCGGCCAGTAAACCAGCGTGAACAGGTACGCTGCTGCCCAACAAAACCAGGCCGAGAGCCAGCAAACGTTGGCGACAAAAAGGGCTGAACATGAGGCACTCTCTGTTGTTTTCAATAACGCGAATAGGAACGACGGTGCGTGACCCCAACCCAATCGGGCTGAGGACAGCGACATTATGCGGCAACAATGAGCAAAAGGCAGCTTCGGTCTGGGGTTTGGAGGCATTTCCGCCGGGCTTTGCGGCTCCCAACCCTGTGCGCAGGGCTTAGCTTCGCAATAGTTTTTGCTTGGCCTGCGCGAACTCATCATCGGTAAGGCTGCCGGAGCGATGCATGCCCTCTAACTCTTTGAGCGAGTCTGCCAGCGCCTCCCCCTCGTCCGGCGCAATTTCCTGCTCGGCGGCCTCGCTCAAGCCCAGCCACTGGCCCAGTTTGCGGAATATGCGCGCGATGCCACGCCACAATTTCGGCAGCAGCCAAATCAGCAATAACAGGAACAGCACAAATAGAATCAGGAACACCAGCGGGTGATTCAAGGCCATCCACAAGCCGCCGAGCACGGCGACATCCTCGCCAATCGAGGCCGCCCAATTGCTTACCGGCTCTGGTGAGGTATTGATCAGCATACGGCTGCTGGCTTTCGCAGCGTGGGTTACCGACGTCACCGAGCCGCCGACAATGCCCGCAGCGAGTTGCAGCGCCGGGCTCACATCACCCAATGAATTAGCCGCCAGTAGCGCCCCGGCGGGAATACGGATAAACGTATGCAGCGCGTCCCAGCCGGTATCAACACCGGGAATTTTATCGGCGAAGAATTCCACCCCGTACATCAGGCCCGCAGCCATAATCACTGCCGGGTCTTGCACGACCTGTAAATTCTCAGGCAATACGATGCCGCCACTGGCACCGCCCAAGCCCAACACCAAAATTGCCGCATAGAGATTCAAGCCACTGGCCCATGCCACCCCCATGGTCAGCGATATCAGGCTAATTAGCTGTTGATACTCATCCACTTGTCGTTCCTCGGCCAGGCCAACAGGTTTGCTGCAATCCCCCCCTAACTGGCATCGGCGCGGGGAGAATCAGCCTTTATTCTGCGCAGTCACCAACATACTGAGAATAGGCGCGAAAAGCCACGCCGTCAGCGAGTGACCTCATGCGTCACCCAAATCGACCGGAACGGTCAATCACTGCACGCGCAGAGCGGGTAGTATCAAGGGTTGAGCTTGGAGAAATACCATGTCGACCTACAACAGTTATCCAGAGAATCCCAACTACGGAAGCGGCTGCTTTCGCCGCCGAATACAGCTGCGCGCCTCTGAGTTTCAGGTGATTGCCGAATTGGAAGACCACAACCACGGTTTTCGCTTAACCCTGGACCACGACGGCAGCACGGTAACCGCCATCAATGCGGAGACACTGCGCATTCCTTTTTCGACCTGTCCAGGCGCCGTCACGCCACTGCAGGGCCTGGTGGGTTTGCCCGTCACGCAAGACAGCCAGGTACTGCTTGCCCACAGTAATCCAACCGCCAATTGCACCCACCTCTACGACCTCTGCCTGCTCGCCATTGCTCAGGCAGCACGCGGTGAAGGTGAGCGGGTTTACGATATGCGCATCGATGATGAAACCGGTGAGCAAGGTGGTATTGCCGAAGTCCGCGTCAACGACGAGCTGGTGCACCGCTGGCGCTGCCGTGATTGGACAATTCTCGAGCCCGCTGAATTCGCGGGGAATGTCTTGTTCAAAGGCTTTACAGCCTGGGCCGGTCGCGCATTTCAGGGAGAAGAGCAACGCGCCGCCTTCGCCTTACAGAAGGCCTACTTTGTTTCCAGTGCGCGGCGATACGACCTGGAAGCAATGGCCGGCGAGGCGGCTAATGATTCGCGAGAGGTTATGTATGGCGCCTGCTATACCTATACCTCACCACAAATAGAACAGGCCTATCGTGTGGCCGGCACTGTGCGGGATTTCAGTCATGCCGAGCAGCACTTGTTAACGTTCAAGGACGTAACACCTTGAGTGAACCATACCCGCCTGCGGCCAGCCATTACAGCGATAGGCACAATTACGAATATTGTGACATGGGGGCAATGGCTATAGTGGAATCATGCTTAACAGCGACCGCTTCAACGCAAGCAGCCGCGAGCGAACGTCTCCATAGTAGCACCCCCGCTTGGCACCCATATGATGGGTGCTTTTTTTATGCCCGCCGCGCGCTAGTCGAGCAAAAACACCAGCGACAAACGCGACGACACGGTTTCTTTACCCAGCAGCATCGGCGCATCGGCACTGGCTTTCGCCTCCATCATCATCACGCCGGGGTTGCCACGCGGCACCGCCGGCGCACTGCTCGCGTCAATGCGGTACACCTTGCCCAGCTTGCGACCCAGATTACTGGCCAGCACCGTCGCCCGCTGGCGAGCGTCAGCCACCGCAGCAAGCAGGGCACGCTCGGCCAACACGTCGCGATCGGCGACAACAAATTGCACCTGGCCCAATTCAGTGATGCCCGCCGCCATCAAACCATCCACAAGATCCCCGTAGCGGCTCAGGTCAGCCAGCGAAATATCGACATGGCGTTCGACCCGCTGCCCCCGCAACCTGCGCTTACCGTCCTCCCAGACATAGTCGGGGTGAACTCGGATCTGCGATGCACGAATAGCCGTATCAGCAATGTCTTGTGCACGCGCGGCCGCCAGTACCGCCGCCACGCGTCGGTCGACGTTGGCTTTTGCGGCAGAGGCCGTGCTCTGCGTGTCAGACACCTGAAGACGCAATTCGGCGCTATCGGGCAACGCTTCAACTTCACCGTAGCCTTGCACAACAATATGGGGATCATCGGGGAGCGCCGACGCCAACAGTGGCAAAGGCAGACACACCGACAGGCTCAGCAGTACATTTCGCAACAATTTCATGGGACTGGGCTTCCTTCTCTGAATCATTCCATAATCACACCGGCGGCAATGCCCCGGACAATAATATGACGCCGCTATAAACGTGCGTCACCACCACTCATCAAGCGGGAGAACAACAATGAACAGTCAGGTTGACAACAGCGCAGCAGAAAATATCCAGCGCATCCTAAACAAGCAACGCAATGCCTACATTGCCGGCGGCGCCGTCAGCGCCGAAACTCGCATCGACAGACTGACGCGCGCGATCGATTTGATCTTCGACAACCGCGACGAAATTGTCGCGACCTTAAGTGAAGACTTTGGCCACCGCAGCAGCCATCAGTCACTGATGTCTGACATCTATGCCACTATCGAATGCTTAAAGCACAGCAAAAAGCACCTCAAAAAGTGGATGAAGCACGAAAAACGCAAAGCCCCCTTCCCAATGAATCTGTTAGGTGGCAAGGCGCGTGTCGAATACCAGCCCGTGGGCGTTGTCGGCATTATCGGCACTTGGAATTTCCCCATTAATACGATCTTTTCACCGCTGGCGGGCGTGCTGGCCGCAGGCAACCGCGCGATGATTAAATGCTCGGAAGTCACACCCAAAACCGGCGAGCTGGTGGAAAAACTGGTTGCCAAATATTTTAAAGAAGATGAGCTGGTTGCCATCAACGGTGGCCCCGATGTGGGCGCCAGCTTCTCAGCGGCCCCCTTCGACCACATCATCTTCACAGGCGCGACCTCCATCGCTCGCCATATCATGCGCGCCGCCGCCGACAACCTTACGCCGGTCACGCTGGAGCTGGGCGGTAAGTCGCCGGTGATTATCAGCGACAGCTACGCGCTACAAGAAGCCGCCGAGCGTATTGTGAACGGCAAAATTCTGAACGTTGGCCAGGTCTGCCTATCGCCAGATTATGTGTTTGTGCCAGAAGCCAAGCTTGAAGACTTTATCAGCGCGGTAATGGACCACCTGGGCAGTCTGTTTCCCTCACTGCTGGACAACGCGGATTACACGTCCGTGGTCAATGGCCGCCACTTCCAGCGCTTACAGAGCTATCTGGCTGACGCGCGCGAACAAGGTGCTGACGTTCGCGAGTTCAACCCTGCGAATGAAAACTTCGACCAGCAGGAGGGCACTCACAAACTGCCGCTAACCGTCATTGTTAATCCCAGTGACGAGCTCAAGGTCATGCAAGAGGAGCTGTTCGGTCCCATTCTTTGCGTGAAGAGTTACCGCAAGCTCGACGACTGTCTGGACTACATTAATGCCCGCCCCCGGCCTCTGGCGTTGTACTACTTTGGCAAAGACGATGCCGAGCAGCGCCGGATTCTCGACCACAGCATTAGCGGCGCAGTGACCATTAACGACGTTATCTTCCATGTTAGTTGTGAAGACCTGCCCTTTGGCGGCATTGGCCCTAGCGGCATGGGCAACTACCATGGCGTCGATGGTTTCCGCACATTTAGCCACGCTAAAGCGGTCTACAAACAGAGTAATCTCAACTTTCAAAAGCTGGGCGGAATGCTGCCACCCTACGGTGACAAGGCAGACAAAACACTGAACGCCATGATCCGTAAGTAGCACCCTATGCGGCCGCCCGAAACGGCGGCCGCATTTACTGAAAATAGTCCTTCTCCTTCCCCCCCGAGTTCGCGCATAATCCGCGCATTATGCTAGGGTCAACGCTATAACCCTTTATACCGTCAATACAGCGTGAGGCTTATCGCTTGGCAGCACCTCTAACAACACAAAGCGTTCTTGGTTGGCGAGAATGGGTTGGCCTGCCCGACCTGGGCATCAGCCACCTGAAGGCAAAGGTCGACACCGGCGCCCGCAGTTCGTCCCTCCACGCCTTCGACATTCAAACCTTCGACCGCGACGGCAAGTCCTGGGTGAAATTTAAAGTACACCCTCAGCAACACGACGACACTGAAACGGTCTGCTGCGAAGCCGAAATTAAAGACTACCGCCAGGTGACCGACTCCGGCGGTCACCGCAGCATGCGTTACGTGATTGAAACAACCCTTGCGCTCGGCGATCAGCAGTTGTCTATCGAGATGACCCTCGCCGACCGCTCTGACATGCTGTTTCGAATGCTCATTGGGCGCACGGCAATGAAAAACTATATTGTCGACCCCAGTCGCTCTTACTGTGCGAGCGAGCCCCAGCCTTAACCCACTGCGCACCGAAGGTGCACGGAGAGTACCGACTATGAAAATCGCCATACTGTCACGCAATAGCCGCCTTTACTCCACCCGGCGACTGGTCGAAGCCTGCAAGGAAAGGGGCCACGAAGTGCGTGTGCTCGATACACTCAAATGCTATATGGAGCTGAGCTCTAACGAGCCTGCGGTGTGGTACAAAGGCGAAAAGCTGGAAGATTTCGACGCCATTATTCCGCGCATCGGCGCCTCTATCACGACCTATGGTTTGGCGGTTATCCGCCAGTTCGAAATGATGGGCACCTACAGCCTGACCGAGTCGGTGGCGCTGGGCCGCTCCCGAGATAAATTGCGCGCCCTGCAATTAATGTCGCGCAAAAATATCGGTATGCCCGTAACCAGCTTCGCCCACGACGTGCACAACACCAAGGAACTCATTAAATTGGTGGGCGGTGCACCGGTCGTCGTCAAACTGCTCGCGGGTACCCAAGGGCGGGGCGTGGTGTTAGCAGAAACCGCCAAGGCCGCCGAAAGTGTTATCGATGCGTTTCGCGAGCTTAAAGCTGATTTTCTCGTCCAGGAGTTCATCAAAGAAGCGGGCGGCTCTGATGTACGCTGCCTGGTCATCGGCCGCAAAGTGGTGGCGGCCATGCAGCGCACCGCGGCGAGCGGCGAGTTTCGCTCCAACCTTCATCGCGGGGGTAGCGCCGAACTCACCAAGCTGACGCCGGCGGAGCGCGCCACAGCGGTCAAGGCCGCACAAATTATGGGCCTGAATGTCGCCGGGGTAGATATATTGCGCTCCTCGCGTGGCCCTCTGGTTATGGAGGTCAACTCCTCCCCCGGACTGGAAGGGATTGAAACGGCCAGCCGCAAGAACGTCGCCGGTGAAATCGTCAAGTTTATCGAAGAAAATGCTGGCCCTAATAAAACTAAAACACGTGGCCGAGGCTAAACTCCGCCCTTTTGTTTCGGAGCCTTACTGAGTGTCTGAAAAACCCACAGCGAGCAGACGGCGTAGCCGCCCACAAGCAAAACGCATTGTTATCGCCGGCACAGAGATTATTCCCGGCAGCCGCCAACAGCTGGCGCTGCCGGTCGCCAAGCTCTACACCCATACCGAGCTTTCCATTACCATCAAAACCGTGCGCAGCAAACGCGAGGGGCCAACCCTCTTTGTCAGCGCCGCCATTCACGGCGATGAAATTAATGGCGTAGAGATTGTCCGGCGCCTGCTCCAGCATCGTTCCCTGCGCTCATTGCGCGGCACCTTGGTCACCATACCCGTGGTCAATGTACACGGTTTTCTGAACAACAGCCGCTACCTGCCCGACGGCCGAGACCTCAACCGGAGCTTCCCCGGCTCGCCCAAAAGCTCATTGGCGGGCCGCATTGCCCACAGTTTTTTTAATGAAGTGGTTGCCCATTGCGACTACGGGATTGACCTTCACACCGGCGCTCGCCACCGCGGAAACCTGCCGCAAATTCGCGCAGATCTTCAAGATGAGCGCACCCGCGCGATGGCCGAAGCCTTCGGCGCCCCGGTAATGCTGCACGCGAAAACCCGCGACGGCTCACTGCGCGAGGTGGCGAATGACCAAAAGATACCCATTCTGCTGTATGAGGCTGGGGAAGCACTGCGCTTCGACGAGGTGGCCATTCGGGCCGGTGTGTCGGGGATTATCAACGTGATGCGACAGATTGGCATGTTGCCCGCGTCCCGCAGCAAGCGCCCAAAGCGCACGCCGATGGTTACCGATCAGTCTTACTGGGTACGCGCCAGGGTTAGCGGCGTACTGAGAGCACTCGTTCCCCTGGGCGCATTCGTCAAGAAAGATGAGGTTATTGCCGTTATCTCTGACCCTATCGGCGATAGTAGCGGGGACGTCGAGATCGTCGCGAATGATGCCGGCATCGTTATCGGCCGCACCTATCTGCCGCTGATCTACGAGGGCGACGCGCTCTTTCACATCGCCAAATATAAAGCGGATATCGACGAGGCGCTGCTGCACTACAACGAAATCATGGAAGCTTTTGAACCCGAGGCCTCCCCGCCCGCACCTGGCGAAGACCCGCCGATCGCCAGCTAGGCCTGCGCGCGTTGTTGTAGCGTCTGTCCCTGGCAGTGGCTGTCCATAAAGCTCAGCATTAGCTTCAGGTATTCTTGGCGCCCCAGGTGGATAACATGATTGCCGGGGAACCAGTGCAAATGGCTATCGGGCCAATGGCCGTGCAGTAGCCGCACAAAACGCGGCGGTGTAAAGCGGTCACCCGCACCACCAATAATCATCACTTTTTCGGGGTCTAACAGAGGCTGATAACTCAAGGGGCTGTGTATCGCCATTCCTCGACGCAAGTCCATGGCCGAAAAGCCAGAACGCCGCTCGATCAACTCCATAATCTCGTGGGTCGGCTGCCAGCTTCGAATGGTGTCTACCGGCGCAACCAATGGGGAATTGGGTATGCAGAAAGCCAGACGCGGCTCAACCGCCGCCAACAAGGCACTCAAGTAGCCCCCCAAACTCAAACCGGAAATCCCGATATGCGGCGCACCGCGCCGTTCTAGGAAGTCGACCAATACTCGCAGGTCACAGATCGATTGCAGCATGCCCTCGGTCATCTGAGCAAAACCATCACTAAACAAACCCTGACCACTAAACAATGACAAACGCCCTGCACGCTGCCCATGAAAGGGAATAGTAAACAGAGCAATGTCATAGCCGCGCTCGTAAAACCACGGCAACGAGAAGAAACGGCTATTGAACTCGTAGTCGCTGGCTACCACGCCGTGCACAAAAATCAGCGTCGGTCGCGGCCCCTCCGGGTGACTCCAGTACTGCACCTGCGCGCGGCGATTGCGCTGATGGCTGAGGTAGCGGTCCACCATATCCGGGTTCAGTGGTTCAAAGGGGCTGTCGAAGCTGAGCTGAAGGGTGGGTACTTTCTTTCGCCATCCGGCCCAACGCGGTGTTTGCACGGCCTTTACATCCACCTGCGGGGGCGTCTTAAAAACCTTCGTGACATCGCGCTGTGCGGCCAGTCCGGCGTAAAAGTCCATGAACCGGCGCTCATCTGCCAAGGCGCTGGGGTTTAACAGTAGTTTGGGCAACAACGATGCACTAATCGCCGACCCCAACGCAGTGCGCAGCACACGGTCTACCGCAGCGGTTCCATAAACTTGCAAGGGGGACTCACCGTCGAGCTCGGTACCGTCGGACTGACTGTAAAAATCTTCCGGGAGACTCAACCACCACGGCGGCATCTCCGTCACTTTGGGCAGCGCGTTATCAGTCATTGTTGTCCTTATTATTTATCAGCGTCTCACCTCGTTTTATCATATTCTCCATTAAATGAAAGCCCGCATGTGTCGAGATAAGCTCCTAGCCTTGCCCACTGGCGCGCGACAACCTAAGCTGAGACCTTCGAACACAGGCCAACCGTATGCTCGAACAGGAAATCCGGCAATTCCTTGACTATCAGCGCGATGTCCGACGGCTTTCCCCCCATACAGTGGAGGCCTACCAGCGCGACCTGAGCAAGCTCGCCAATTATTGCCAAGAGCGCAAACTGACGCACAGCGACGCGCTCGACGCCGCCCATATCCGCCAGTTAATTGCCCAGCAACGAAGCAGTGGCGCCTCTCCGGCGAGCATCCAGCGGCAACTGTCATCACTGCGCAGTTTTTACCAGCATCGCCAGCGCGATTTCGGTGCGAAGAAAAACCCCGCCAGTGGAATCGCCGCGCCGCGACGGGGGCGCCCCCTGCCTAAAACACTCAATGCAGAAGCGATAGCGCAATTGCTTGCCTTTCCGGGAAGTGAGCCGATTGATCTACGCGACCGCGCCATAATGGAGTTGTTTTATTCATCGGGCCTGCGTCTCGCTGAGCTTGCCGACCTGGACGTCGACGATATTGATCTGCGCGAAGGATTAGTTGCGGTCACCGGCAAAGGACGCAAGAGCCGCACACTCCCTGTGGGCCGGCTGGCGTGCCAGGCAGTTAAGCGCTGGCTGCGCTGTCGCCCCCAGCCGCAAGACACCGCGCTCTTCACCAGCATGCGCGGCGGGCGCCTCGGCCACCGCGCAATTCAGGGTCGCATCAAACTTCGGGCCCGGCAGCAAGGTATCCCTGAAAACCTTCACCCACACATGCTGCGGCACTCCTTTGCCAGCCACCTATTGGAATCCAGCAGCGACTTGCGCGGCGTACAAGAATTACTGGGTCACGCAAACTTATCCACGACCCAGGTATATACGCACTTGGATTTTCAGCACCTCGCCAAGGTTTATGATCAGGCTCACCCCAGAGCGGGACGCAAAACCAGAAAGGACTAGCCATGGCACGCATTCGCGCAATTAGCTTTGATCTCGACGACACACTCTGGCCAAGCCGCCCGGTGCTGGAGTCCGCAGAGCGCGTGTTTCAGCAAAAAGCACTGGAGCTTGCACCAAAGCTCGCGGAACATTACCCCGCCGAAGCGCTGCGCGAGCATCGCCTGGCGTTATTGAAGCAGCAACCCGCACTGCGCCACCAGATCAGTGAATGGCGTCGACTCAGTTTGGAACTTGCCCTGCGCGATTGCGGCTATGGCGAGCAGAGTCCCGAGATCGCTGCCGAAGTCTTTACTCACTTCATTGCTGCTCGCCAAAATGTTCAACTCTTTCAGCATGTAGAAGAGGTGTTACGCACGCTTAGCGAGCGATTCCTTTTGGTCAGCTTAACCAATGGCAACGCGGACCTGCGCATGCACCCCTGCAGCCGACATTTTCACGCCTGCATAAAAGCGGAGGACATCGGGATTAGCAAACCCGACCCTGCTGCCTTTCACGCCGCGCTTGCTGCCGCCGGCTGCGCTAAGGATGAGTTGCTTCATATTGGCGACCACCCACGGGATGATATTGACGGCGCGCAGGGGGCGGGCTTAACCAGCATTCAAGCACTTATGCCCGGGATTGGCCGCGAAAAGCACACGGGGGCTCACGGCCACTTTACAGATTGGCGCGAGCTACCCACGCTTATCGAGCAGGTTGAAAATAGGCGTTAAACGCCGTCTTGATCAGCATCCGCATGCCCGCTGCGCATATGCGGCTCAAGCTCAGTAATATGACCACCGTGCGCCAGGAATTCAGCGACGTCCCTAGCGAGTTGCTCCCGCATACGGTCGTGACTCGTCAGCGGCTCATTCACGCCTAAGCCAAGGTGTTTTTTTGTATCACCGCCTCGAACTTTTGATCCCATCAGCTTACCCTCCGCGTTGGAGAACAGTCAGTCGTCACCGCTTTATACTGCGACCCCAGCCGGGCTGACAAGCGCCTTATTAGGCTTTTTCGTTATGTCACTCAGGCAATATCTACTCAAACAATAATAATGCGTTGATTGACGAACATTCAGGCAAAAAAAATGGCGCCGAAGCGCCATTCACTAAAAAGCTCTGCCGGTTAAATCGCTTCTTCGCCGGTTTCGCCGGTGCGAATACGAATCACCTGCTCCAGCGCGGTAACAAAGATTTTACCGTCGCCAATTTTGCCGGTATTGGCCGCTTTAGTAACGGTATCGATGACCTTCTCCAGCAGGTCATCTGCCACCGCGATTTCCAGCTTCACTTTCGGCAGAAAATCAACAACATATTCCGCGCCGCGGTATAGCTCAGTGTGCCCTTTCTGGCGTCCGAAGCCTTTTACCTCGGTAACCGTAACCCCTTGAACACCAATTTCAGACAAGGCCGCACGCACGTCATCCAGCTTAAACGGCTTAATTACTGCACTTACCAGTTTCATCTCGAAACTATCTCCCAAATGTCGACTTTGCGCTAACTTAGCCTAGGCCCAGTACCCTTGGCAAGCATAGCGCCATTGCTGCAGCCTATCCCTACAACGGCAAAAGGGCGCCGCAAGGGCGCCCTGATCAAAAGGAGGCGTTGACTTAGCTCTTCACAAACTCGGGGTATGCTTCCATACCGCAGTCTGCCAAGTCCATGCCTTCGTATTCTTCCTCTTCGGTAACACGGATACCCATGACCATTTTCAGTACCAGCCACACTACCAGGCTTGCACCAAATACCCAGCCAAAGATGGTTGCAGCGCCGATCAGCTGACCGCTGAAGCTCGCACCGTCATTGGTAACTGGCACCAGCAGCAGACCCAGAAGACCCACAACACCGTGAACAGAGATGGCACCAACGGGGTCGTCGATTTTCAGCTTATCCAGAGCCAGGATGCTGAATACCACCAGTACACCACCCGCAGCACCGAACAAGGTCGCTTGCAAGGCAGTAGGTGTAGAAGGTTCAGCAGTAATCGCTACCAGACCAGCAAGCGCACCGTTCAGCAGCATAGTCAGGTCAGCTTTGCCGAATAAGATGCGGGCTACCGCCAGGGCTGCTACGGCACCACCGGCTGCTGCCGCGTTGGTGTTCAAAAAGACCATGGCAACAGAGTGTGCGTTAGCAGCATCGCCGAGTTTCAGTACTGAGCCACCGTTGAAGCCGAACCAACCCATCCACAGGATGAAGGTACCCAAGGTCGCCAGTGGCAGGTTTGCACCAGGGATCGCGTTAACCTGACCGTTTGCACCGTATTTGCCCTTACGAGCACCAAGCAGCAACACGCCAGCCAGCGCCGCAGCGGCACCTGCCATGTGTACAATGCCCGAGCCAGCAAAGTCAGAGAAGCCAAGGTCGCCAAGGTTATACAAACCGAATACGTCGTTGCCACCCCAGGTCCAAGACCCTTCCAGCGGATAGATCACACCCGTCATCACAACCGCGAAGGCCAGGAATGCCCAAAGCTTCATGCGCTCAGCCACTGCACCGGATACGATCGACATTGCGGTTGCAACGAAGACTACTTGGAAGAAGAAGTCGGAAGCGCCAGAGTATACTGAACCGCCGTCAAAGCCGGCTTCTGCCGAGTCTGCCAACACGCCTTCAAGGTCGAAGTCGCCAATGCCACTTAACAAGATGTCACCGCCGTACATGATCGCGTAACCGCACACCAAGTACATGATGCAGCTGATCGCAAACAACGCGACGTTTTTAGTCAGGATTTCTGTGGTGTTTTTGCTGCGAACCAAGCCCGCTTCTAGCATGGCAAAGCCTGCAGCCATCCACATTACAAGTGCGCCACAGACAAGAAAGTAAAACGTGTCCATTGCGTACTGAAGTTCAAAAATTTGATTTTCCACTGGGATTCCTCCGGAAAAATTTGGGGGCCTACTGCTTTACCACCACCGTGTGGCGGGTAGCCCGCTACTCTTAGATCGCGTCTTCGCCAGCTTCGCCGGTACGAATACGGATCACCTGCTCAAGGGCAGAGACAAAGATTTTGCCGTCACCAATCTTGCCGGTATTGGCAGACTTGCTGATAGCTTCGAGCGTAGCCTCGACATCGCCATCGGCGACCGCTACCTCAATTTTCACTTTCGGCAGAAAGTCCACAACGTATTCCGCGCCGCGGTACAGTTCTGTATGACCTTTCTGTCGCCCGAAACCCTTCACCTCGGTCACGGTGATGCCTTGCACACCGATATCTGACAGGGACTCGCGAACGTCGTCGAGTTTGAAAGGCTTAATAATCGCTGTAATTAATTTCATGTTGTTCTCCTGCTAATAGCCTTGAGGGCAGGCGGGCACTGGAGTACCCGCCGCGATCTAATTACAGGCTTTTTGAGATAGAGAAGACGAAACGGTCGTCTGCAGCGCCGTCAGCCGCCGCGTCGTTGTCAACGTCAGTGCCGTAGTAGGCCAAAGTCAGCGTTACATCAGCAACGTCGTAGTTGGCACCGATCATGTAATCGATGTAGCTATCGTCGTCATCTACCAGGCCGTCTTCGTCTGTGGTAGTTTGACCCACGTGGAAGTCAAGACTCACGTTCTCCGCCACACTCATGCTGTAGTCGAGGTTAATTACCGTTGCGTCACCGTTGCCATCACCAAAGTAATCAGGTGAATACACCAGGCCGAAGCTGAAGTCTGACACCGATACCGACGCAATATATTCTTGGTAATTCAGTGCCGCCTCATCACCGGGGTACATAAAGTGAACAACACCCAGGTCCAGGCCAACACCTTCAGCAACGTCGAAGGCATAACCGCCGTAGAAATCCATCTCGGTAGTTACTTCGCTGCCGAAATCGACGTTAGACGCCCAAGTACCAACGTAAAAGCCGTTGCCAAAGTCGACGTCAAAGCCGCCTTGGATGGCGCCTTTTTCACTAGTTTGTGAGTAGCCACGGAACACATAGTCCGTTGCCATTGTCACGTTACCGCTAATTTCCGCAGCTGAAGCCGCGAAAGGGGCTGCTGTTACAACTGCTACACCAAGCATTTTTTTCCAAGTGTTCATGTTCTAGTCTCCGATAGTCTTCTCTCGTTGAACGTATGCGGTTAAGGGAAGGCCCTGAACATCACATGCCTAGCTATATGCATGGGGCGTGCCAGGTTTTAAAGCGCCCAAAATCAGGGCTTTCCCGCCACAAAACACCCCATCACGCCCCTTTCCGCACTATTTCAGATCACAAAACAACAACACACCTGAGTTAAGCACCATATCGGTGCAATTTCACATTACTCTCGTTTGCCGCCCCTAAACAGCGCAAACACCACCGGGAACAAAAACTGTGCACGCTCTGCGACGCCGTGCAAAAGTGCGATAAACTGTCGCCAGCAACGAGAGAGTATCGCCATGGCAAAACCCGACTTTATTTCCCAACTTGCTGAACAGGCCGGGCGCCTGATCAGCCAAGGCCCGGATATTCAGCAAGACATCGAAGCCAAACTGCAGGCACTACTACAAAGCGCCTTCAGCAAGATGAATGTGGTATCGAGAGACGAATTCGATGCGCAAACCGCGGTACTCAATCGCACCCGCGCTCGTCTGGAAGCCGCCGAGCGACAGCTGGCCGAGATTACTGCCAGTTTGGAAAGTGCCGAGAATAAATAAACCGTCTTGCGCGCAGCAGGACGGCTGCTCGCAATTGCAAAAATACTCAGGGATTGAGTTATGCCACTGGCCACTGTACACAGCCGTGCGCGCCTCGGGGTAGATGCCCCGCTCGTCACCATTGAGGTGCACCTTTCCGCCGGGCTTCCGGCCTTTAATATTGTCGGGCTGCCGGAAGCAACCGTACGCGAAGCCAAAGACCGCGTGCGCTCGGCGCTGATCAACTCTCACTTTACCTTTCCCGTCAGCCGCATCACCGTCAACTTAGCGCCAGCAGACCTGCCCAAAGAGGGCGGCCGCTTTGACCTGCCTATCGCCATAGGCATCCTCGTTGCCAGCGGCCAATTACAACAACGCGAGACCGAGTCCTATGAGTTCATCGGTGAGCTGGGGCTAAGCGGCGAGCTGAGAACGGTCAATGCCGCCCTGCCCACCGCCCTGGCAACCGCAGACGCATCCAGGCAATTGGTCTTGCCCGCCGGCAGCGCCTCACTGGCAGAGCTGCTCCCCCCGGATACATTGCAGGAGGCCACAGACCTGCTTGGCGTGGTGGCTTTTCTAAAGGGCCAGCAGAGTTTGGGGCCGCCGACAGACGCCGCCGATACACAGCCCGCTGCGTATCCGGACATGCGCGATGTACGCGGCCAATTGTTGGCAAAGCGTGGACTGGAGATCGCTGCAGCGGGATTTCACAGCCTGCTATTTAGCGGCCCTCCCGGTACGGGCAAAACGCTGTTAGCAAGCCGGCTGCCCGGTATCCTCCCGCCCCCAACAGAGCAGGAGTGTCGCGAAATCGCCATTGTCCAGTCGATCGTTGGCCAACCACTGCAGCTTCAGCGCCCATTTCGCAACCCACATCACACCGCCTCGGCCGCTGCGCTTGTCGGCGGCGGTAGTAGCCCGCGCCCCGGCGAAATCAGCCTTGCTCATCGCGGCGTGCTTTTCCTCGATGAATTGCCCGAGTACCCACGCAAAGTGCTGGAAGTACTGCGCGAGCCCATAGAATCGGGCGAGGTGGTCATCTCCAGAGCGCGCCATCAACTCCGATTCCCGGCTCGATTCGCTTTGGTAGCGGCAATGAATCCTTGCCCCTGCGGCTTTGACGGCGATCCCCAAAAAGCTTGTCGTTGCACCCCCGACCAAATACTGCGCTATCGCAGCCGTGTATCGGGGCCGTTGTTGGACAGGATTGACTTGCGCCTGCGTCTGAATCGCATGGCCGCTGGTGAGCTACAAGACAGCCCCGAGGGCGAGCCCAGCGACGCCATACGCACCCGGGTGAGTGCAGCGCATCGGCGTCAGCTCAACCGCCAGGGCTGCAGCAACGCCCTACTTGATGCCGGCCAGCTCAGCCGGTTTTGCCCCTTGGATACCGAGGGTAAAGCCTTTATCCGGGACATCGAAGCGCGCATCAACCTCAGTGCGCGCGGCCAGCACCGCCTGATAAAGACGGCGCGCACCATCGCCGACCTCGAAAGCAGCAACGATATTTGCCTGAAGCACTTGCGCGAGGCCGCGCTCTACCGCGGAGAGCTCTGATCCCAGGTAGGTGACTATACGAATCTATTTCACAGCCATCGGCACTTACAATCGAGCACTATATAAGAAGAACTTCTAGGATTTCGGAGTTATGCCGAATGTTTTGATCGTCGAGGACAACCGCTCGCTGGCCAGCATGGCCAGAGCAATTATCGAGGATATTCCCGGCTTTCAGGCCTGCGTCGCTGCCAGCGGCGCCGAAGCAAAACAGTTAATACGCGACACCAAAACGCCCTTTACCGCCGCCCTCGTCGACTTGAACCTACCTGACGCCCCCAATGGCGAAGTGGTGCCAGTGGTGCAATCCTTTGACATCCCCGTGGTGGTGCTAACCGGCTTCTTCGGCGACGAGTTGCGCAACCGCATGATCGAGCTCGGTGTTGTCGACTATGTGCTAAAGAAGAACATTAGCGCCTATGACTATGCCAGCCGGCTGGTCGAGCGCATTCATCGCAATCGCAGCACGCAGGTATTGGTTGTCGATGACTCGCCATCGACCGCCGCCATGCTGAAGCGCCATTTGGAAATTCAATGCCTGAATGTGTTGGTTTGCCACAACGGCCAAGAGGCCCTCGACTGTATTCGCGAGCAACCCAATATCCGCCTGGTACTGACTGACTACAATATGCCGGTTATGGACGGCTTCGACTTTATTCAACAAGTGCGCGCCAAGTACGCAAAGGATCAACTGGCCATCATTGGCCTGTCCAGCTCTAGCGACGCGCGGCTGTCCGCTCATTTTTTAAAAAGTGGCGCCAATGACTTTATTAGCAAACCCTTTGGCTACGAGGAGCTGCTCTGCCGGGTAAACCAAAACCTGGAATACATGGATCGCATCGACGAGATACGAGACGCGGCAAATCGCGACTACCTGACCAAACTCTACAACCGCCGCTATTTTTTCAGTGAGGCGCAATTGCGTCATCAGCAAGCGCAATTTCACGACCTTCCCCTGTCGGTTGCCATGCTGGATATCGACCATTTCAAGCACATTAATGACAGCCTCGGCCACGACGCCGGCGACACGGCGCTAAAACATATCGCTGGGCTGCTGCAGTCGGCCTTCCCCGACGACCTGATCGCCCGTTTCGGCGGCGAGGAGTTTTGCATACTCAGCGAGCAAAATGCCGAACACACCTTTGATCGACTCGACGACTTTCGCCGCAAGCTGGCGAGTAATCCCGTTAAAGAAAACGGCTACGATATTACGCTGTCCGTCAGCGGCGGCCTGAGTAATGGCCAAGATGACAGCCTGGATACACTGATAAAAATGGCTGACAGCAAGCTGTACCTAGCGAAAGAATCCGGTCGCAATCGCATTGTTGTGTAGGGCTTAAGCCAATTGCTTGCGCCACTGGCTTGGCGACACCCCCGTCCACACTTTGAAGGCCCGACTAAATACCGCCAGCTCAGAATAACCCAAGCTCAAAGCCAGCGTTGTCAGGTCAATATCGCTGTGCGCTAAATGCTCGCAGGCCAGGTATTGGCGGCGCGCGGACAGCACCTCGGCAAAGCTGCTTCCCTCGCGCTGCAGGCGCTGCTGAAGACTCCTCGGGTGCAAACCCATCACCCTAGCCACCATGCTTAAGCTGCACTCTCCCGTTGGCAGCAACGCCGTTATCGTTTGATCCAACTGCTGGCGCAGGCTTAACGAGGCCGGCTCAGATGCGCCCCGCCACTGCGCGCTTAAGCGTGAGCGCAGGCCGGGCTCTACATCGACCGCCGAGCTCATCAGCGACAATGGATAACGCAGTGCATCGCAGCCCTCATCGGGCTCTACCCGGCAGCCAAACAGCGCCGAAAGCTCCGCCGCCGCAGGTGCCTGCGCTCGCAGAGCCAGGGAGTCTGGACGCACGGGGGAGCTCTGCAACTGCTCCAAGCAACGCGCCAACAACGCCAAACTCAAGCCTGCCAGCTGCCCGCAATCCACCACCGAGGCGAAAGCAAAGTCCATGCGTATCTCGATGAATCGCTCGCTGGATATTGCGCTAACCACCACACCCCTGGCATGAAAATCGAGGTTACGCTGCATCATTCGCAGGGCATCGGCTATAGTTGCCTGCAAACACATTGCCGAACCCAGCGCCCCCACTGCCTCTAACCCCTGGCGCATTCCCAACTGCACCCCAAAATCCTCGCGCCCACAGCGTTCGGCGGCAGCCGTCATTAACTGTGCTAAGACGGTGTAGGAAAGGTATAGATCCGGGTCTTGCACCACCGCCGGCGTCAAACCAAATTCCGCCATCAGCGCATTGGGATTCTGACCGCAATCCCGGACCCACTCAGAAAAGCCCAGTAGGGCGCCACTTCGAACAAAATGCTGCACGGCAGACTCGTGTTTTATCAAATAATGACTCGCAATATATCAAGCCTAACCATAAAAACGTAGATAAGCTCCAGTCTGCAATAACGCTAATAATTAGGAGGCGCTCACCATGCTCCCCAAACCCGCTATGGATCACAAAGCATTACTCACGCTAAACACCCACGAAATGCCCATGTACAAAGATGCCTTGCCAGGCGTTCCTGGTGTTGATGCGCAACCCCTGTTCCTCGATCCCCATCAGGGCATTTGGGTGCTACGCGCCGTCTTTCACCCCGGCGTCGTCTTGCCCAAGCACTACCATACCGGCACGGTGCATCTGTTCACCCTGTCGGGCAGCTGGAACTATGTGGAATACCCCGACCAACCCCAAACTGCAGGCAGCTACCTCTATGAACCCGGCGGCTCTATTCACCAATTTACGGTGCCCGCAGACGCCAGCGAGCCAGCCGTTGCCGTGATGGTGGTTTATGGCGCCAACGTCAATTTCGACGATGAAGGCAACTACCTCGGTATTATGGATGCGAGCGATATCATGCATATGTTTGACGAGCTAGTCGCCGAGCGCGGCATGGAACCCGCCCGCTATATTCGCCCCGCCGCTGCCGACTACACGTGCCCCACAGCATGACCACAGCGCCACTGCCAAAGCGGGTATTCATCACCGGCGCACAAGGCTTTATCGGCCAGCAGTTAATGAGGCGCTACCGGGACCTCGGCTGTGACGTGCGCGGCATGGACTTGCAGGGCAATCCAGAGCAAGGCATCGTCGCCGCCGACCTCTGCCAGCCCAAGCAGTGGGCCCACCATGTGGAGGGTTGTGAGTTATTCATACACACCGCAGCGGTCGTGTCACTGTCGGCATCATGGGCAGACTATCGGCGCATTACCGTCGACGGCGTGCGCCACGCCTTGGCAAATGCGCAACGCGCTGGCTGTCGACGATTCGTGCACTTCTCTTCGATTCTTGCGATGGGCTATGACTACGTTGACGGCGCTGACGAGCAGGCTCCCGTCGTGATCGGCAAAGATTGCCGCTATGGCGTTGCCAAAGGTGCCAGCGAACATCTGGTACTCGCCGCCCACGCCAGCGGCAACATCGACTGCTGCATTATTCGCCCTGGCGACGTTTATGGTCCCGGGTCGCGAGCCTGGCTGCTCGAGCCCCTTAAAATGGCGCGATCCGGCAGGCTTTTGTTGCCCAATGGCGGTCGCGGTATCTTTACGCCCATCTATATCGACGATCTGATAGACGGCACGCTGCTCGCGGCGCACAGCGAGGCGGCCAGCGGGCAGATTTTCATCCTGTGGGGAGAGCAAGCCGTCAGCTGCGGGGAGTTTTTCAGTTACCACTGGCGCTGGGCAGGCCGCCGCGGTCGGCCACCCAGCCTGCCGCTGCAGGCCGCCATTCCCCTAACAAAAGCAATACACACCCTTAATCGATGGCGCGGCGTGCGCGATGAGGCCTGCCCGGATACGATGCGCATGTTCAACCGAAAAGGGGCCTTTAATGGCCGTAAAGCCCGGGGTTTATTAGGATTTGAGCCCAAAATCTCCCTCGCCGAGGGCATGGAATATTCAGCGCAGTGGCTTCGTGAGATCGGCGAGCGCTAAAGGCGAAATAACACTATGAAAACACCCCCTCATTGTATTATCTCCGGAGGCGCCAGCGGTCTCGGCCTTGGACTGGCACTTCGTATGCTCGAGCGCGGCTACCGCCTCAGTATTCTCGACCTCTCATTTGGCGAAAGCGCCAAGCAGCAGCTGTCACAAGCCGCCGCATCAAGCGCGCATTGGCAGGCCTACACCGTGGATATTCGCAATGCGCAGGCCTGCGCAGAAGCCGCTGCCAGAGCGGCAGACAACTATGGCACTATCGAGCTGGCAATCAACTGTGCCGGGGTCATACTCAACTGCCGGTTTGCAGAGATGACCGCCGAGGACTTTGCCCGCGTTGTTGAGGTCAACCTCTGCGGCAGCGTGCACTTTGCCAGAGCGGTCTTGCCCCACATGTCGGCGGGCAGTCGCTTAGCACTGGTTGCTTCAATGGCAGGGCTGGTCAGCAACTATGGCTACGCCGCCTATGGCGCGTCCAAGTTCGGGGTTGTCGGCTTAGCAACCACTCTGCGCTATGAATACGAGCCTCTTGGAATTGGCATCTCCTGTATTTGCCCACCCGAGGTCGAGACGCCCATGGTTGAGAGTGAGCGCCAGCATGGCGACCCGATCTCTCTGGAGCTTAAAAAATTCGCCGGTTCACTGGATACCAACACCGCACTTAACGGCATAATGCGCGGACTGGATACGGGTCGCTGGATGATCATTCCCGGTGTGCGCAGTCGTTTTACGGCGTCCCTTGCCAGATACTTTCCGTGGCTTTTTAACCGAGTTATGCAGTCCATGATCCGCCGCCTGCTGCACAAAGGCCACCATAGGAGTTCACCGTGACACCCGAACGCCATACTTTCAGCCACCGAGGACTTCGCCTGTCCTATTTGGACTCCGATCCTAATGATCACCTACGCCCGGCTGTACTGCTGTTGCATGGTTTCCCTGATCACGCGGAAATGTGGCAAGCGCAAATACAGGCTCTGCACCAAGCGGGCTTTCGCTGCATTGCCCCTGACACCGTAGGCTGTGGCCATTCCGAGATTGCCCCCAATCAAAGTGATTATCACGCCGACGACATTATCAGCGATCATCTGGCACTGCTTAAGCACCTAAAAATCAAGCAGAGCCATGTGGTCGGCCACGACTGGGGGGCCGTTATCGCTTGGCTATTGGCGGCGAAGCATCCTAGCAGTGTCCAGCGCCTGGCGGTTATGTCGGTCGGCCACCCCACCGTTTATGCTCGCGCGGGTTGGGGCCAAAAACGCGCGGGCTGGTATACCTTGTTTTTCCAGCTGCGCGGCCTGGCGGACAGGCTACTCGTCGGCAACGGGCGCTTCTCCCTCGGCCAGATCTTTGGGTCCCACCCAAATATGGACGAGGTGATGTCGCGTTTACGCCAAGCCGGTAGAATGCGGGCCGCAGTGCGCATTTATCGCGCCAATTTTGCCGAAATACTACTGCGCAAGCAGCCGCCTGTTACCGCGCCGACGCTCGGTTTGTGGAGTGCACAAGATGCTTTCTTAACCGAGGATCAAATGCGCGACTCTGCAGCGTGGGTCAACGGGCCGTGGCGCTACCAAAAGCTCGACGGTGGACACTGGATGAGCCTCAGCCAGACCGAGACCGTAAACGCGTTATTGCTCGAGCACTTTTGCACTTGACGCCTCGCCCTCAGTAAAGAAACCGCTGCGCTCAGCGCGTGGATAGCGGTGTCGAATTAACGATGGCACTGCTACAATTGCCAGCCTTTTTTCGGCCCAGTGATATAGCGTGAGCAAACTTAACGATCGACAACGCGAGGCGGTACTCTACATCGATGGCCCGTTGCTGGTATTAGCCGGTGCAGGCAGCGGCAAGACCAGTGTTATCACGCGCAAGATGGCCTACTTGATCGAAAAGTGCGGCATTCCCGCCCGGCATATCGCGGCGGTTACCTTCACCAACAAAGCGGCCCGCGAAATGAAGGAACGAGTGGGCACACTCGTCAAAGGCAAAGCCGCTCACGGCCTCACCGTGTCGACCTTCCACAACCTCGGTATGAATATCCTGCGCCGTGAATACGCCGCACTGAAATACAAATCGGGCTTCTCAATTTTTGATGCGCAAGATGCCCAGGCCCTGATTCGCGACCTACTTATTCAAGAACACGGCAGCGACGGCGATCAAGCGGACCGTATCCAGCAACGTATTTCCCATTGGAAAAACGAGTTCGTTATGCCCGAGCAGGCCGTCGCTGAGGCGGAAGGCCCCGCTGACATGCTCTGCGCCCAGGCTTACATTCGCTACCAAAAAGCATTGAAAGCCTATAACGCCCTGGACTTCGACGATCTGATCCTGTTGCCAGCGCTGCTGTTTGAGCAGCACCCCGACATCCTCGACAAGTGGCGCAATAAAATTCGCTACATGCTGGTCGATGAATATCAGGATACCAATAGCGCGCAATATACGCTGGTGAAGCAATTGGTCGGCGACCGGGGCGGCCTCACCGTGGTGGGGGATGACGACCAGTCCATTTACGCCTGGCGCGGCGCAAAACCGGAAAACCTGTCACTACTAGGCAAGGACTACCCTCACCTGAAGGTCGTCAAGCTTGAGCAAAACTACCGTTCTACCGCGCGCATTCTTAAAGCGGCCAATACCGTTATCGCCAACAATCCCCACGAGCTGAACAAGGCACTGTGGTCCGACCTAGGCTTTGGCGACCCCATCCGCATTATTCGCTGCCGCAATGAAGATGCCGAAAACGAGCGGGTGGCAGTCGAGATTCTCGACCACAAGATTCGCACCGGCGGTCGCTTTGGTAATTACGCCGTGCTGTATCGCGGCAACCACCAGTCACGCCTGCTGGAACTCAAACTACAAAGCCACCAAATACCTTACAAGCTGAGCGGCGGTACCTCCTTCTTTGGTCGCAACGAGATCAAGGACATCATGGCCTATCTGCGGCTTATCATTAACCAGAATGATGACAACGCCTTTCTGCGCATCGTCAACGTGCCGCGCCGCAAAATTGGTACCTCAACACTCGAAGCCCTGGGGAGCTACGCCACCGAGCGGGAAATTAGCCTATACAGCGCCTGCGAGGAAATGGGCTTGGCTCAACGACTGCCGGAATCGGCCATCACCCGCCTGCGTGAGTTCACTCAATGGCTGGACGGGATGCGGCGGCGCTGCTACGAAGATGACGCCATCGCAGCCGTTAAACAGCTCTGCAACGATATCGACTATCTGGACTGGCTGATACAAAACAGCTCATCGGTCGCCGTCGCCGAACGACGCATGAACAATGTGCACACCCTTATTGCCTCGCTGGAGCAAAACCTCAACGACGAGGAACGCGACGAAAGCTTTGAGGAAGCGATCAGCCGACTTGTGCTCCGCGATTTAATGGAGCGCCAGGCCGACGAGGAAGAAAGTGCCGACCAAGTGCAGCTGATGACACTGCACGCTGCAAAAGGCTTGGAGTTTCCCCACGTGTTTATGATCGGCATGGAGGAAGGGCTACTACCTCACCAAAACAGTATCGACGATGACATGGTGGAAGAGGAGCGACGGCTCTGCTACGTCGGTATCACTCGCGCCCAGCGCACGCTGACGATGACCTACTGCGCCAAGCGCAAAAGCTTCGGTGAATTTACCAGCTGTGACCCCAGCCGCTTTTTAGCTGAGCTGCCGCAGGATGATGTCGAGTGGGAAGGTCGCGCCGATGCCGACCCGGCGCAAAATCAAAAACGCGGCGGTGAAACCTTGGCCAGCCTGCGCGACATGCTTGGCTGAATTAGAGATCCCCGCCGGGGCGAAAGTCTGACCAGGTAATCAAGCTCAACCCCTTGTCGACAAAGCCATTGTCCTTGGCATAGCGCAACGCCCGATCAAGATTAACAACGCCGTTTCTCAGCGGATCGAGTCGCACACCAACAGAAAGCACACTCGTGGCTGCCAGCGCTCGGCCCTGACTGTCTAATACCGGCCCGCCACTGTCTCCCGGCACCGCAGGCGTATCGGTAGATACGCTGTAAGACCAGCCGCCACCCTCAACCGCAACAATACTCCCCACCATCGTTTCTAACTCCCGAACACCAAAGTGCAGCGACGAATGGCCGTAGAGAAAAATATCCTCTCCCACGTCAGCGGTGCCAGTGGCCAGCGCAACGGGGCCACCAAAAGCGACGGTGGCAGGATGAATATTCGCAATATCATCGGGGTGCAGTTTTACCAGGGCAAAGTCGTTGTAGCGGCACGCATCTGAACCGGGGGTTTCACCCACCTCTTGCATCGCCCGCCAGCTGCTGTATACCAGCTCCGCTGGCTGCTGAGCATTTTCGACTATCACCTGATTAAAGCCGATATCCAAGCTGCGGCTCTCACAGGGGTCAACCCCGCTGTTGGTGTCGGGACTAAAGCAATGTGCGGCCACCCCAAGAAACACCGTTTCGGCGTTGAGCTGGTAAAGAAAATTACTCGTGCAGCTGGAGCCGTCGGCAACAACCTCAACACCGGGACGTATCTGAGTCGCCAGCGGCTCGCCAAAGCTCACGGCTCCACCGCCACTCACCGGTGGCTGACTGCCCCCTGCTGGGGCCTCCGGTGAACTCGGCGTATTACCGCCGCTCGAGGAGGAGCCACCACAGGCGGCTATCAAGCAGCCTGCCGCTATCAGAATGAGTACCTTGTTCATCACGTTTCGCCTGCCCCGCTCGCTAGTTACTGCATAATGTACGCAGCTATTACTCAAAACTCTACGAAATGTCACAGCGTGCAGATGCCGCCCGTACCTTTTTCAACGCAAAAAAAAGCCGCGACTAGCGCGGCTTCGGCAGACTGAATAGCAATTACTTGCTGTTCTCAATCATGTAGTCGACGGCGGCGATCACCTCGTCGTCTGAGCAGCTCATGCACAGGCCTTTCGCCGGCATCATGCCAATGTTGCTGAAACCGTTAATAGCATTAGCATAGACGGCGTCCAAACCTTTTTCCGTGCGCGCCGCCCAGTCAGCAACGTCACCCAACTTTGGCGCACCACCCGCGCCAACCGCATGACAGCCCTGACAGCTGCTGGTATACACTTCTTCGCCTGACTTCGCCGCGCCGCCCGCAGCCGCCACGGTGGCGCCACAGCTGCTGTCGCCCTGCAAGCAAACTTGGCCAGCTGGCGCGATGCGAGACTCAACCTCTGCACGCTGCTTATCAGTCATTGCCCATGCTGAAACACCGGCCAGCAACGCAACGACCACTACCAGCATTTTACCCATCTGATTCATCACGATTTTCCACCCTCTCGAAATTGCGGCTGCTCAGCCTAAAAATTCTGCTGCGCATTATATCCACATGCTGCCTATTACTCCACTGACCAAAATGCCGCAGCCCAAGACCCGCGCAGAACCGGTGGCAAGGTGTGAATCTGCCGAAATTCCAAATTGAGAGTCCCACCTTGCTCTGCTATAGTTGCGCGCTGCTAAACCGCCCGTAGCTCAGCTGGATAGAGCGTCGCCCTCCGGAGGCGAAGGTCAGAGGTTCGAATCCTCTCGGGCGGGCCATTCGCGGCCTCTTCTCCTTTCTCTTCTGCAGTGCCTCACCCCTTCGGCCTAATATTATTGCCAAAATTCTCGATAGGGCTTTGTTACCGGCTATTAGATAATGCGTCTCTCGGATGGATCCGACGGTTTTGCCACGAAGGAACGCAGCTATGTTTAATAACACCCTGAATAACCACCTTATGATTCTCACCGGTGCCATGCTGGTGTTGGCCTTATTCCTCCCAGAGATTCACTAAGCCACGGCCTTACCGACACCACTCGTCCTTGATCTGTAAACATTTGCACCGCGTAAATGTGATAAATCCTTCAGGGAGTGACGAGATGCAACAGCAATTGTTTGAACGTATCCGGGTACAGCGCGCCGTGAGCGACTGTTATTCGTACCTGCGCGACTTTTCCAACATCGAGCAGTGGGATCCGTCGGTGTATCGCGCCGAAAAACTCGCGGGTGCCTCATCGGTGCCCGCTAGCTATCGACTCAGCTTTAACAGGCCCAGCAAACAGCTGACCATGCACTATCGGGAAACCCACGCCGAGGAAAATAAATTGGTGTCCTTGGAGGGCTATTCACTGGCAGATGAAGGCGGTGACAACCCCGGCCGTCTGCACGCCGTGGACGATATCGAATTT
Source organism: uncultured Spongiibacter sp. (assembly GCF_964011655.1). Taxonomy (NCBI): domain Bacteria; kingdom Pseudomonadati; phylum Pseudomonadota; class Gammaproteobacteria; order Cellvibrionales; family Spongiibacteraceae; genus Spongiibacter; species uncultured Spongiibacter sp. The sequence continues at coordinate 132,474 of NZ_CAXGPO010000001.1, forward strand.
GAAGCGCTCGGGCCCGAACTCACCGAAATTCGCTACCGCGCAACGCTCACCTTCGACGGTTTACCGTCGGCACTTTCTCCGCTTTTCAAGCCCGCCCTTAACCGGCTCAGTAAACGCGTGGCAAAAGGGATTGCCGATGCCTTGAACCCGAAGCCGAGCCCCAGCGCCAAGCCCAAACTGTCAACGCGTATTCACGACCAACTTATCCTGCCCGGCGCAATAAATTTCAGTAAACACGGCTATTTAAGCATGGCAGACAAAGCGCTGAGCGAACGCATGGACGGCAAGGTCGTGGTGTTAACGGGGCCTACCAGTGGCTTGGGGCTCGCCGCGGCTAAGCTTCTGGCCGGCCTGGGCGCTACGTTGGTACTACTCGGGCGCGGTGACGAGCGCTTGCGGGACTGCACTCGCGACATTATCAACAGCAGTGGTTGCGAGACCAGCAACATACACTATTACAACGTCGAGCTATCCTCCCTCGCACAAACCTCGGCGACGGCCAAACAGCTGCTCACGGACTTTCCAAACATTGATGTGCTCATCAACAATGCCGGAGCACTGTTTGCTGAACGCGAAGAAACCGAAGAAGGCAACGAACTTGCCTTGGCAGTAAATCTGCTCAGCCCAGTGTTGCTGAGCAAGCTGCTTTGCCCAGCCTTTACTGCCAATTCACGCATCGTCAATATTGTGTCTGGCGGCCTGTATTTGTCGGCCCTTCGCCAACACGATATGCAATGGCGCAAGTCGAAGTACAACGGCAGTGGCGCTTACGCAAACGCGAAGCGAGCGCTGCTGTGCTATACCCAAATTCAACAGCAAGAGACTCTGCCAGCCACCTACGCTATGCACCCAGGCTGGGCGGCCACCCCCGGCGTGGAAAAGTCACTGCCTGCGTTTAACCGACTGATGTCCGGGGTGTTGCGCGACAGCCGAATGGCTGCAGATACCGCAGTTTGGCTGGCATCCGCAGCGAAATTACCGCGCAGCGGAGCGCTCTGGCTAGACCGGCAGCCGCACCCGACGTCGGTAATACCGGGCACCGAGCCCAGTGCATCGCAACAAGCCTGGCTAGAACAGTGGCTAGACGACCAACTGGCGCCGTATCTATAACCGGGTAGCCAAGGAGCACGTTATGGGAACACAACAGGAAAGTGTCGCGGTTATTGGTGCCAGCGGCTTTATAGGCCAGGCACTATGCTGCCAACTGCTCGCTCAGGGCTACAAGGTGCACGCGGTGGGCCGCTCGAAGGCCCATTTACAAGCAATTTTTGAGGAGTGGCAAGCTGACATCCAGCTGCATGATTACAGCACCTTGCGTGAGACCGACGCCCATATCGTGGTGAATCTGGCCGGGGAAAACATTGCCGCAAAGCGATGGAGCGCACAGCAAAAAGACCGGCTACTTAGCAGCCGCCTCTCAGCAACTGAGCAAGTAAACGTCGCGGTAAAACACTGGCCGTCACTTCACACCTTCATTAATGCATCGGCGATCGGCATTTATGGCGACGGCGGTGACAAAGCGCTCAATGAAAATTCCCCAGTTGGCCGAGGATTCTCTGCTGAACTTTGCCAGCGCTGGGAAGAGAGCATCAACAGCCCCTGCAGGACCATTATCGCCAGGTTTGCGGTCGTGCTGGACAGAGACAGAGAGGCAGGCGCTCTGGCGAAAATGCGGCCGGCCTTTTCACTCGGTGTTGGCGCCTGTTTCGGCCACGGCAAGCAGTGGCAGGCCTATATCCATCGCCATGACGCCGTTAAAGCGCTACTTTTTTTGATTGAGAACAAGGAGTTAGAGGGGCCGTTCAATATCAGCGGGCCCGAGCCTGTCACAAATCGCGAGTTCAGCCAGTTACTTGCAAATAAACTGCGACGGCCCCTGCTGTTTTCAATTCCTGAATTTGCCGCGAAGATCCTGTTTGGAGAAATGCGGGAGTTATTCTACAGCTCCCAACGCATTATTCCTGACGGCTTACTGAGGGCAGGTTTTTCCTTCGACTTTCCCACCGTTGACCGTATGCTCGACGATGCGCTCCAACACCCCGACAGTCACCAGTAGACGATGTCTCACATTATCTCGCTCTGATCTCGTCTGGTGGCAGAACGAGGAAAAGCTATGATGAAGGTGTCAAGGATGACACCGGTGCATACAAGGACGTATCGCACCACTTGGGTTTTCTGCTAGGCAGTGAAACACCCCATTTTGCAGAGACGGCTTTGCAGCTCTTTCCCAAACTTTGCACAATGGCGGCGTTATACCATCGCTCAGCAAAAGCTCCCTGAGGCACTATCTCCGATCTAGAAAGAATTCACCCCAGCGAATACTGGGGTTTTTTTATTGGGGGTAAAATGCCAATAAGGGCTCTCTGAGCACCCGCACAAAAGAGCCCTTATCTTCTTTTACTTGCCTTTAATGCCCAGCAGTTCCACTTCAAAAACCAGTGCCGCATTGGGGCCAATCATCTGTCCCGCGCCACCAGGGCCGTAGGCCAGGTCAGAGGGGATAAACAGTTTCCACTTGGAGCCGACCTTCATCATCTGCAGCGCTTCAGTCCAACCCTCGATCACACCATTCACAGGGAAGCTTACGGTTTCACCGCGCTGATAGGAGCTGTCAAACACACTGCCATCCAGCAATGTTCCCTCGTAGTGCACTTCTACCGTGTCACTCTCGCTCGGGCTCGCGCCATCTCCTTCAGCCAGTACCTTGTATTGCAGGCCACTATCGGTGACAACAACACCCTCGGCAGACGCATTTTCAGCCAGAAATGCTTCGGCTTCTTTACGGTTTGTTTCAGCCAGGGCCTGAGATTCTACCTGACGTTCGGCCATCTGCTTTTGCTGGTAAGCCTGCAGCGTTGACATAATCTCTTCATCGCTCATTTTCAGCTCACCGCCGGCAATGGCGTCGCGTACACCCGCGCTAAATGCATCGACATCCAACGGCAAGTCGTCGCCGAATCGCGAGCCAATATTTGCGCCAATTCCGTAGCTTACCTTCGCAATCTCGGAATCTAATGATGGTTCAGAGTTATTGCCACCGCAGGCAGCCAGCAACCCGCTCATTACCACCGCACCCACTACTGTTTTTTTCATGAAACTACCTTAGTTTTCAGGGAATTGGGAACCGCCGAGTCATTCGGCGACACCTGTGTCAGACCATAGTCTGCCACAAGCGTTCACATAGACACAGGCGCAGACAAAAATTGGCGCCAACCAGCAGATAGCTTCCCGCCAACAAGTTTGTATAATGGAATTTGACGGTTTTTTAATCATTCCGCGGGCCCACAACTATGGTATTCAATAAAAAGAAAGTAAAAGAGAAGCCCCTGGCCGAGCTGCAGCGCCTCCAGTCAGAACTGGAAACGCTGCGTGCCAAACAGCTCGCCACCCTAGAGAAACAACTACAAGCCATTGAAAAATCAGTAGAAACGCAGAAAACAAAAACAGAAAAGGCGCGCCACAACCACAGTGAAGCGAAACAGCGGCTGCGCGACAAGCAAGGCGAGAAACCCAGCCTGATCAAGCGGGCGGAAGATAGCCTGACCAGGGCCCAGCAACAGCTGGACGATGCGCAAACCCAGCTTGCAGAGCTACGCAGTGAAGCATTAAGCCTAAAGCTCCAGTTGCGCAAAGAAAAAGCGGTTATAAAAGCGATGAGCGATGCCGAAAAATCGCTCAAAGCGACAAAAGCAGCTGCAACAAAAAGTACCAAGGCCGCGCCGAAAGAAAGCGCCTCCCCCTCTCCGACCAAAGCCGCATCAAAGCCGAAGCCGAAGCCGAAGTCAAAGCCGGAACCAGCAGCCGCCAAAAAGCCCGAAACGCCTGTAACGCCGGCCAAAAGCCAGGTTCCGCCGAAAGCAAAAGCGCCAGCCACGCCCAAAAGCGTTGACGCTACCAGCACTACCGCAACGCTGGCGAAGAAAGCCACACCACGACAACGTCTGCCAAAGCGGATGAGCGACATTCCCAGCCACCCGAATAAGGCCGAAGACCGCCTTGCAAGCCTGTTCGACGACTTCTAACGCCGCCCTCACCGGTCTGTGCGTAGTGCTCTGACGAGACGGTCGAGCATAGACTTCTCGGCGGCCCCGGCAACAGCGCGGATATTACGTTGCAATAATTGCAGCGTTGGCACTTGCTCTGGATTCCAAGGCAAAACTAGCTCCGCGAGCTGTGCCAGCTGCCAGCGCTCGGCCGCAAGCTCCGCCTGTTTCAAGCTCTGATAGGTATCGCGCTGCCGCTCACAGGCCTCGCCGTCCAACGGTCGATTGGCCCGCCGCAACGCGCGAAGCGGCTCTATCAGCGAGGCCTGCAGTGCGCTCGCGCCGCTAACCAGCACTCGCACACGCGGCCCTGTCAGCGGTATGCCGCGCTCGGCCAGATAGGCTGCAACGATAATTAACAGTACGTTCGCCCCGGCTTCATCCTGCAAGGCCACGCAGCATTCGGCGACGCCATCGCGCGCATACCGCTCAAGCGCATAGTCCCACAACACACCGCTTTGTGAAGAATCTGTCTCGCTTGCCATAAAATCTGCCGACTCGCCCATACACCCGCGCTATAATCGCGCCCCATGATTGAACTGATAAATCTCAGCTTACAACGCGGTGGCAAAGCCTTGCTAGAGGAGGCGTCGCTGCGCGTGAATCCGGGCGAGCACATGGCGCTGGTTGGTGCCAATGGCAGCGGTAAATCCAGCCTGTTTAAACTGCTATGCAATGAGCTCAGCTATGACAGCGGCGACCTGCAGATGCCCGCGCAATGGCAGATCGCGCAAATGCGCCAGGAAGTAGAGGCCAGTGACCGGCCAGCAATCGAATATGTGATTGACGGCCACCAGCAATACCGCCGCATCGAGGCCGATATCGAGGCCTGCTCTGACGACCATCGCCTTGCCGAGCTGTTGGCGGAGATGGAGCTGATCCACGCCTACCAAATTCGCAGCGACGCCGAACAACTCCTGCAGGGGCTGGGCTTTGCGCTGACAGAGGTGGACAAGCCGGTCAGCGACTTTTCAGGTGGCTGGCGCATCCGCCTCAATCTAGCCCAGGCCCTGATGTGCCCATCAGACCTTTTGCTGCTCGACGAACCGACCAACCACTTGGACCTCGACGCCAGTCTGTGGCTGGAACAGTGGCTGCGACGCTATGAAGGTACGCTGCTGCTTATCTCCCACGACCGAGATTTTATCGACGCCTGCTGCGACTTTGTCGTTCACCTGGAACACCATCAGCTCCATCGCTATCGCGGCAATTACAGTGCCTTCGAACGCCAGCGAGCAGAACGCCTGGCGCAGCAACAGCAAGCTTATGAAAAGCAGCAGGCTGAGCGCGCCCATATGGAAGATTTTGTGCGCCGCTTTCGCGCCAAAGCCAGTAAAGCCAAGCAGGCACAAAGCCGACTTAAAGCCCTTGAGCGCATGAGCGAGATCGCCCCCGCGCATGTGGACTCCCCCTTCCATTTTCGCTTTTATGCGCCGAGCCAGTACTCCGACCCGCTGCTGGGACTCAGTAATGCCGCGCTGGGGTATAGTGAGCCCTTACTCAACAAGGTAAACCTGAGCATTCACCCAGGCAGCAGAATAGGCCTGCTCGGTGCTAATGGCGCGGGTAAGTCGACTCTAATGAAATCCCTCGCGGGCACGCTAGCGCCACTCAGCGGGCAGCGCCACAGCGGCGAACACCTGCACATGGGCTACTTCCACCAACACCAACTGGAGTCTTTGGATCTCAACGCCAGCCCGCTGTTGCAGCTTCAGCGTCTTCGGCCCGACGCCCGAGAGCAGGATATTCGTAACTTTCTCGGCGGCTTTAACTTTAAGGGTGAGCGCGCCGAAGGTAGCTGCTTACATTTCTCCGGCGGTGAAAAAGCGCGCCTTGCACTCGCCATTATTGTTTGGCAGCGGCCCAACGTACTGCTACTCGATGAGCCCACCAACCACCTGGACCTGGAGATGTGTCACGCGCTCACCAGCGCCCTCCAGGAATTTGAAGGTGCGGTGATTGTGGTCTCCCACGACCGCCACCTGTTGCGCAATACCGTCGACGAGCTACTGCTTGTCGACAATGGCTCGGTTAGCCCCTTCGACGGCAGCCTGGATGACTACCGCCAATGGCTATTGAGCCGCAACAGAGAACTTGGCGATAAGCCGCAGTCGGCCAGCACGGCGCCCGTTGTCGACAAGAAGAAAGCGCGCCAAGACGCCGCCGCGAAACGCGCAAAACTGGCCCCCCTCAACAATGAGATCAAAAAACTAGAGCGGACACTGCAAAAAGTCGCCGAGCAACTGCAGGCCATAGAAGCTCAGCTCGCCGACACCAGCCTGTACGACGAGACCAACAAACAACGATTGAAAACACTATTGGCTGAGCAGGCGCACCTGCAAACAGAAAACAACACTGCAGAAGAGGCGTGGCTGGAACTGCAAGAACAACTGGAAGCACTGGCAGACTGAGCCTGCCAGTGCTAGCGGGCTACTTGCCCTGAACCATTGCCATGAAGGCCGCCATGGCTTTTTCAGACTCCGCATCCAGCTGCTGGCTGATGGGCATCTCTGCCATGCGCGCTTTCCACTCAGGCAGACCGGCCACTTCGGCGCAGATATCTCGCTGATACAAGGCGCCGCTAACCAGTTCAACAACGACCAGAGCGTAGCGCAATACAATATCCGCAGCCGTCATCTGCTCACCCATAACAAAGGGCTGAGGCGAAACCAGCGCCGACAGCGCCCGAACGCCCTTGTCGAGTGCCTCAGCAACCTCGGCGACAACGCTGTCATCGGCTTTTGCTGCCCCCAGCACCGCTGGCAGCAACCGGCGAGCAGGAAGCTCTAAATACAGCTCGATAATCTTCATTAACTCCCGACACTTCGCTCGCTGCCACTCGTCACTTGGGAGCAGCGGCTGGTCTGGGTAGCGCGCATCCAAGTACTCCACTATCACGCTGGTCTCTGCGAGGAAGCCCTGATCGGTTTCAATACAAGGCACCTTGCCCAGTGGGCTCTTGCGCAGGTAGTCGGGCTCGGCACTCGGGTATACCGTGACCTCGTCAAAATCAATGCCCTTATGCAACAGGCTGTGCTTAACCATGTTGAAATAATTACTCACAGCAAACCCATAGAGCTTAAGCATGTTGTTCTCCAGATCGAGGTAATAAGCTCATCAGTATAGACACGCGACACAACAGAGTGAAAGCTGACAGGATGGTAAGTTGCTCACCGACAGGACTTTGGCTAAGGTTTCGCTTCCGTATTTTTTGGTGAACACCATGCCCGTTTCTCTGCCCATCGATATCGCCCTTGTGAAAGGCTTTCTCGCCGATGACGAAGCCGATGCCCTGTACCGCCACGGCTGCGAGCAAGCCCCGCGGGGCGCCCTGTTAGAAGTGGGCAGCTATTGCGGAAAATCTACTCTCTATCTTGCCAAGGCTTGCCAGGATAGCGCCCCAGAGAGCGGTGTTGTGTACGCCGTTGACCACCACATCGGCTCAGAAGAACACCAATTGGGGGAAATGTTTCACGACCCCGAGCTGTACAACGCCAACGACGCCCACTTCGACACCTTTGCAGAGTTTCGCCGAAATATCCGTCGCGCTAACTTTGAGCAGTGGGTGGTGCCGCTGGTTGCGCCCTCCGAAGTGTGTGCCAAGCATTGGCAAACCCCGTTAGCAATGGTCTTCATCGATGGTGGGCACAGTCTCGAGGCAGCCCTAAACGACTACCGGTGCTGGACAAGCCACATTCAACGCGGCGGCATTCTGGCTATTCACGACCTATTTCCCAACCCCGAAGAGGGCGGTCAAGCGCCTATTGCCATCTATCGCTTGGCACTTGCCTCCGGCTTATTTGAAGCGATCGAGCGTGTGAATAGTCTGGGTGTTTTGCGGCGCTTATAAGCTACGACGGTGGGTCGATGTTTGCTCCCAAGCTCGCATTGACCCGAAACCAACCCGCAATGCTATGGCGCAGGCGCGCGGCGGGGAGCACTTCGTGGGGAACCGTCTCGCTGAGGAAGACCACCAGGGTTCCCATCGTCGGCTTAACTGACGCCTCCACCTGACCGTCACCACTGTATATCAGCAGCTCACCGCCATCGGCAGAACCCCACTGCGGATTGAGATAGAACACCGTCGACAGTACGCGGTTGCTACGTCCGCGAAAAGCGTCGACATGTTTTTTGTAAAAACTACCCGGAGCGTAGCGCGCAAAATGGCACTCATAATCAAACAAGCCGAGGAAAAGCCGCCGATTGATACCGACGCGCAGCATTTCCATCCACGCCAAATACTCCGCCTCGCTCGGCTCGCTGTCAGAAAACCAGCGTATATGGTCGCTGCGCACAAAGTCGTCGCGCTGATAGGCCTGCTGTCGCCCCACTCCCGCAGGGCGGAAGGCACTGTCATCCAGAGAAGCGACTCGCTGCTGCAACGGGCTCGCTAAGCGGCTGGGAAGCGCAGATTGAATAACCGCGTAGCCGCGCTCCGACAGCGCCGCTGCCAGCTCATCAAACATCGCTTCGCGCGACTGCGCGCTGTCCAATGGCTCTGTTGCCACACCCCCCCCAGAAAATAGCGGCTAGAAAGTCGCGGAGTGTAACCCGCGCCAGCCCTGCCAATACATCTTTTATTTGAGCTGCCGCAGCAACAACAATAAATCAGGCAAAAACTGCAAGTAGCTGCCGTAATGCCAAAGCTGCTCGCGCAGCGGCGGGCGCAGTTGGCGATGCACCTCGTCTAACAATCGGTGCAAGCGTTGCCGACGCCACATCCGGTTCATGCCACACTCAACAAAGGGCGCAGCTAGCGGTGTCAGCAGTAATACGCCCACCATCCCCGCCGCCGCACCACTGATTGAAACCCATGCGGGCACACCAACCCAACTCGACCACCAGGCGGTTAACCAGCCTTGATTGGCAATATATAAAGAGCTGGCTGCCGACGCCCCCAACAGAGACGCGCTGCCAAACAACACTTTGTCACTCAGGCCTCTGCCGGCAAGCCCGAGAGCGAGGAACACCAGCATATCGCGACTGCTATCCTGGCTTAGCCCCCATCGCGCGACGGCTTGCTTCAGGCGCCGCTCAGCCAACTCTGGCTGCAAGGGCGCCAACTCGGACTGCAGCTGCGCGACCGCATTGGGGTCGTAATCTGGGTGAGACGCCAGCCGATTCATCAGCAGCGTTTGCAGCCCATTGAGGTCAATCACGTGGTCTGCCAACAACTGGGCAACAGCCTGCTCTTTACCGGTAAGCGGCCTGACGCTGTGAGGTCTGCGGCGAACGATCCGCCACAGGCTGCGCGGCAGTGCCGCTAAATCCGCCGGAATATCTCGGCGGTGCTGCCAGTGACGGCGCACAACGGCTGGCAAGGCTCTGAACTCGCGACGGTACACATCATCCAGCCGCTCATGTGCTTGCAGGAAATGCCGGTCGATATCCTCGGCCAGCTCGCTCGCCCACTGCTCCACAGCCTGCGAAGGCTGCCGGCTAGGCCTCACCGCGGCCCCCTGCACTCACTAGGCCCAAGCATTTTTCAAAAATGCCTTGTAAGCTACTGACCATGCAAACAAAATACCCCTATTAACACAGCAAGCGGCCACCGCCATGTCAGAACACACCGAATACGTGAAATGGTTTAGAAATTCCGCACCGTATATCAACGCCCACCGTGGAAAAACCTTTGTACTGATGCTCGGCGGCGAGGCGATAGCCGATGCCAATTTCGCGAATATTGTGCACGATATCGCTTTGCTAAACAGCCTTGGGGTGCGGCTGGTGCTCGTGCACGGCGCCAGACCTCAGATAGAACTGCGCGTCAGCGACGCAGGCCTGTCCAGCCAATTCCACAATGACTTACGCATTACTGACGAACAAGAGCTGCGCTGCGTAACCGATGCTGCCGGCTCACTGCGCGCCCATATCGAAGCCCTGCTGTCGATGGGCGTTGCCAACTCGCCCATGCACGGGGCGGCCATTCGCGTTTGCTCAGGCAACTTTGTCACAGCCCGGCCGATGGGCGTGATCGACGGAGTCGACTTTAAGCACACCGGCGTGGTCCGCAAGGTCGATGCCAGCGCACTCCGCCAGCAGCTGGATCAGCAGGCCATCGTATTGCTGTCGCCACTCGGCTATTCGCCAACGGGAGAAATCTTCAACCTGAGCGCCGAAGACGTCGCCGTTCATACCGCCGCGACCCTAAAAGCCGACAAGCTGATTTTGCTCACAGGCGCCGCAGGTTTATTAGACAGCGAACAGCGCCTGATTCGCCAGTGCGAATACCGTGATGTCGATGCCGAACTGCAACGACAGCCCACCCTGGGCAGAGACAGTATTGTGCAGGCGGTTGTTGACGCAGGAGACCTTGGCATTGATCGCTGCCATATGGTGTCGTATTCAGAGGACGGCGCCCTATTGCAAGAGCTCTTTACTCGCGACGGCGCGGGTACGCTGGTAACCCAGGAACATTACGAGCAACTCCACACCGCGAGCATTGACGATATCGGTGGCATCTTAGCGATAATTGAGCCGCTGGAGGCGAGGGGCGTATTGCTGAAACGCTCGCGCGAACTGTTGGAAAATGAAATCGGTCATTTCAAGATTTTGGTTCGCGATGGCATGGTCATCGCCTGCGCAGCACTTTACCCTTACGCCGAAGCCGGCGCCGGGGAAATAGCCTGCGTCGCCACGCACCCCGACTACCGAGGCGCCGATCGCGCCGAGCGACTGCTGGCCCAACTTGAGCGGGAAGCCCGGCAACAGGGGCTAAACCAGGTTTTTGTACTAACCACGCAAACCGCTCATTGGTTTCAAGAGCAGGGCTATGTGCAATGCCCCTTTACCGAATTGCCCGAAGCCAAGCAGAAACTCTACAACTTTCAGCGCAACTCAAAAGCGTTTATCAAAGCACTGTAACGGGGAAGATAGTTAGATAATGCGAATCCCCCGAATCTATACCTCGCAAGCCCTAAGCAATGGCCAGCAGCTTGAGTTGGAGGAGCGCGCAGCACACTATCTGCTGCAGGTGCTGCGCATGAAAGTGGGCCGCTCTGTGCGCCTGTTTAACGGCGACGGCAACGACTATCTGGCCACCATTTCCGACGCCAACCGGCGCCAGTTGTGGTGCTCGGTCACCGATGTGGACAGCTCGCAGGACTGCGAGTCACCGCTGCGAATCGAGCTGGGCATTGGTCTCTCGAAGGGCGACCGTATGGACTGGGTTGTTCAGAAAGCGACTGAACTGGGCGTTGCGCGGATAGTGCCCTTGCGCAGCGAACGGGTCGATGTGAAGCTCAATGCCGAGCGCGAAGAAAAGAAATGGCGGCATTGGCAGCAAGTCATGATCAGCGCCTGCGAACAATCCGGCCGCAGTCAGCTGGTAGATGTCGCCACCCCTCAGGAACTTGAGCACTGGATCGATAGCTGCCGCGCCGATTACAAAGCGGTACTCAGCCCTCACCACGGCGAGGGCGTCGCTCCGCCGCCGGCCCCAAACAGTGTTGCCTTATTGGTGGGCCCCGAAGGCGGGCTCACTGACGATGAGGTTGCCCGGAGCATCGAGCTGGGCTTTAACTGCATGGCCCTGGGGCCGAGAATTCTGCGCACCGAAACGGCACCACTGGCGGCGATCAGTGTTCTTCAGGCGCGCTGGGGAGATTTTACCTAGCGATCACTCCGCCTGCTCTGCAGGGGAGAGTTCCGTGAGGATCTTTTCCTCAAGTACATCAATATCCGGTATCAACAAGCGTTGGCCATGCACTTCAACGTCGGCAAAAATCGCCGGCTGGTCCTCACAGTGGCCCAAGGTTTTAACATCGCCGGCGTGAACACTTAACAAGTGGGGCACCGACGACAGCAAGATCGCGTAGTGCGGCAAGCGCTCGCGGTCGTTGAGTCCGGCCATCACCGCCACTTGCCGGATCGCTGGCTCTGCAGGCAACTCACCGTCGCGCAAGCCCTCAAAGCACACCAGTGGAATCTCGCGCTGGCGCCAGCGCAACATCCCCAAGATGAAGGTCGATGACATGGCAGAGCTTAACTGTCGCGCACTGGCAACCTCCACCACACAGCTATTGGGTAGCAGCAGCCCGCCACCGGAGATGGGCATAATCAGGTTCGCCAAGGAGGCATCAGGTAAGGCATGCATCATTCCGCGTCCACCTTCGACATAACTTCCTCAATCGCTTTTAGCAGCTGTATTTCCTGATAGGGTTTACCCAGGAAGCGCGTGACACCCAGGCCTGACGCTCGCTGCCGGTGCTTCTGGCCGGTACGCGAGCTAATCATAATAATGGCAATGTCCTTGAAGCGCGGCGAGCTCTGCAGGCGGCTAGCCACTTCAAAACCGTCCATCCTCGGCATCTCTATATCCAGTAATATGACATCCGGCAGCGCGTCCATTTCCTGTAACTGGTTGACGGCTTCCAGCCCATCGCGCGCCAATGTGACCTTCATCTGCTGACGCTCAAGTAAGCGCGACGTCACCTTGCGCACAGTCACCGAATCGTCGACGACCATGACATGTTTGACGGGAACGTCGCTGCTGGGCAACTGCCCCTGCATTTCAGAACCACTCAAGCGCCGCGTTGCATCGGCACGGATGCTGGCCAGCATATCCAAAATCACCACCACACTGCCGTCACCCAGCACCGTGGCGCCAGACAATCCCGGCACGGCGGCAAACTGCGGCCCCAGTGATTTCACCACCACTTCCCGCGAACCCATCAATGAGTCGACCTGTACCGCGGTGGCTGGCTCGGCATTGCGAATCAGCAGTACAGGTTTCGGCTCCAACTGGCCCTCTAAGTGGGGGGCAGACACACCCATCAACTGCCCCATATAGCGCAGCTTGTATTGCTGACCGGCATACTCAAAATCCGGGCCACCGTCCTCGTAGTAAACCTCCAGCTCATAAGGGCTGACGCGCACGATACCTTCAATGTTGTTCAGCGGTACGGCATAGACCTCACCCCCGACACTGACCATGAGAGCGCGGTTAACCGACACCGTAAACGGTAGGCGAATTTCAAAGCGGCTGCCCTGGCCTTGCGAGGTGCTCACCTCGATGGAACCGCCGAGCTGCTTGATCTCGCTGTGCACCACATCCATACCCACGCCGCGGCCGGAGATCTGCGTAACATTGTCTGCTGTGGAAAAGCCCGCATGGAAAATAAAATCGAGTAACTGACGTTCGCTAAGTTCAGCCCCCGCTGCAACCAAGTGCATGCGCTCAGCCTTGGCCCGAACCGCAGCCAAATCAATACCCGCGCCATCGTCGCTAATCGTAATCACGACATCACCGCCCTGGCGATCAAAGCGCATCGACAGCTCACCCTGAGCAGGCTTACCGCTTTGCTGACGCTGTTCCGCCGACTCTATGCCGTGGTCGATGGCGTTTCGCAGCATGTGTTCCAGCGCGGGAATAATCCGCTCTAACACCCTGCGGTCCATTTCGCCTTCGGCGTTGTAAACCTTGAAGTCGACGTCTTTATTCAGCTCGCCACACAGCTGACGAACGCCGCGCCGCAAACGCGGAACCATGCGAGAGAAATGCACCATCTGCGAGTGCATCAGGCCTTCTTGAAGCTCGGTATTTACTCGCGACTGCTGCAATAGCAAGGTTTCCATATCGCGACTTTTATCGACAACCGTATTGCGCAAATCGACCAAATCCGATGCCGACTCCAACAGTGCTCGCGACAGCTGTTGCAGCTGTGAGTAGCGGTCGAACTCCAATGGATCGAAGCCCTCAGCCCCCTCACTCTCCATTTGCTCCTGGCGGTGAATAATTTGCGCTTCGGTTTCCATGTCCAGCCGGCGCACCTGCTCCTGCAAGCGCTCAACGGTCATTTCCATTTCTTCCAGTGAGAAATGAACTTCACTCACCTGTTCTTCGATACGACCACGAGCAATCGAGGTTTCACCGGCGAGGTTGATCAGGCGCTCCAACAACTCAGAGGGTACTTTGATCATCTCCTGCGGGCCGCGAGCCTGTATCGCAGACCACTGCGGCGCCGTGCCTTCAGAAGGTTTAGGAGCCACTTCCTCCGACGCCGGCGCGACCTCTAAGGTCACAACCGGTTCTGCGGGGGTAGGGGCGGCTACCTCGGTGTCCAAACCGTCGAGCATTGCCACCAGTTTGTCTTGCGCCTGCTGAACAACCGGCAGCAAGTCCGCCAACGACGCCTCGCCTTTGGCGAGGGATTCGGAGATTTCGGTTTCCATCTGGTGGGCGAAATCACCCATCGCCGTTAGCCCGGTAAGGCGCGCACCACCCTTAAAGGTGTGCAAATAACGCTGCACATCGTCTAGGTAGCGGGGATTGTCGCGATCTTCATCCCAACTGTGCAGGGCATTGTCCAAGCCCTCCAGTAAGTCCCTTGCCTCTTCCATAAAGATTTCGAGAATATCCGGGTCGATATCCTCAATATCTGCCGCGGGCAATGGCGCTGCCATCGCGGTACTGTCTTCAGACAACTCAGCCGATGCCGGAGTAGCGGCAAGAGTATCGGCGGGCGTTTCGACACGCGCCGAGGCGTCGAAGTCGCGCAGCTGCTCAAGCAGCTCTGCATTCACCTCGGCACTGTTTTCCGCAGCAATTTGATTCAGGTCGTCCATCAGTTGGTCGAGGGCACGCTCGGTCAACTGCAAGAACTCGGCCGGTAATGGGTCGCGACCATGGCTGAGCAATACCTGCAGGGCCTGCGCTATTTCGGCGGTGCTTTCACTGCCAATATCCTCTGCGCGCTGGGCGAACTGCCCCATTATCGGCGCGTACTCCTGCATGACCGAGGCAGTTATCGGCTGACCGGCATCGCGAATTTTATCGATCAAGCCCTGAATATGATCGCCAAAGGTGAGTAAGAACTGATTTAGCGCATCAGGGGCTATTTGGCCGGCTTGTCGCTGGGCCTCGGCGGTTTCCGCCTGCGCCATCAAGCTGATTTCGGCCTGCTGAATACGTTCGCGCAACGCCGATGATGCCTCCAAACTGGAAGCCGGGCTGTGGCGCAAACGCTGCACTAGCTTGCGTGTTTCCGCCAGCACATCAGCGACCAACTGTATGAACGCTTCATCCACCGCGATGCGCATCGAGCGGGCTTCTTTTACCAGCCCTTCCAGCGGCGTAATAATACTGGCCACCGCCCATATTTCGGCCATTTTCGACGAGCCCTTCAAGGTATGTAGGGCGCGCTGCAACTCATCGCTGAGATGAACGGGATAGCTGTAAACACCTTGAAGAAACTGCTCAACCTGGCGCAGGTGAACTTCCGCCTCGCCGATAAACACGGCGGTTAGCTCGGCTTGTTCTCCGTCGCTGGCGGCAGGCGCCGGCGTACTGAGCTCCGGACTTTGCTCCTTTGCCAACAACTCAGCGTCGGCAAGTAAATCGCGCAACTGCGACGGTGGTAGGGCCCTTTTATGAGACAGCTCTTCGATCAGCTCGGGGAGTATTTGAGCCGCTCGCTCAACCACACCAAGGCGCAGCGGATCCATCGTGAAGTAACCGTCGACAACCTTGTTGAGCATGTTCTCAATCGCCCAAGCAAAGTCGCCGCACTGCTCCGCCCCCGCCATTCGCCCACTACCTTTCAGGGTGTGGAAGGCTCGGCGCACGTCCGCTAACAGTGACGGCGATGACAGGCCATCGCGCCAGCGAGGTAACTTCTCGCCCAGGCTTGCCTGAACATCTCCAGCTTCCTCGATGAAGATATCGAGCACATCGGGATCCAGAGCCAGCTCTTCTGAGGTGGCGACGGGATCGACAAACTCTTCGCTCTCGCCCTCAGCTAAGGATGCCTCGTCAGCCGCCTTAACCGGCATGGCAACAATATTATCTGGCGCGCTTTGGTCGACGGGATAGCCCAGCCTTGCCACACACTCCGCAGCGACCCGAATCAGCCCCTGGTCTTCTACCCTCGGCCCGTCGGCACTGCGCTCGAGGTAGTAATCGACGGAGGTCATTGCATCGGCCAACGCGTCGAGCATCGGCCACTCTGGCACCTGTTCGGCGTCCACTAATTGCTCGCGAATGTAATCCGCCGCCCGTCCCATCACCGCAGCTGCATCGGCGTGTTCGCTCGCCTGCAGCGCGAGCGCCAAATCGCTGATACGCTGTGGCAAGCCCTGCAAATAGTGATGCTGGCATTGTTCTGCCACATAGTTGACGAGCGCTTCCTGAATGTCTGCCAATTCGGCGCGCGCTGCACCAATCGTCGACTGCTGCTCACCACTCGCCGGCAGTTGGGGTGCAACAGGCTCTGGCTCAACATCGAGCTGTTCGGCCACTCTCGCAAGCACGCGGCTCAAGCTAAGCTGTGCACTCTCAACCCCGGATTCAATACCGGCAGCCGCGCTGCGCAGCGCATACAGAGGCTGGATTAAGCCCAATATCGCCATGGCGTCGGCAAAAACCTCGACCCGTTCATTTAAGCGACTGGCTTCAACGCCGCTATCCAGCTCTGCCGATAAATCCCGCAATGCCACAACCAAGCGCGGCTGGGCGGTGGCGATAAACTGCTGCTGGCCCTCAAAAGAGGTGAGACCGGTGGGGAAACCCTGAGTCTTGCGAAGCCGGCTCAGCGCCTCGCTCTCGTTGGCACTGCACAGCGCGTAGAAAACAATATCGTCGAGCAAAGCATGTCGCGACGCATCGGAGGGTGCGCCGTTGGCAAGGGTGCGAATCTCATGCCCCAAGCGGTGCAGGAAGTCGATGCGCACCGCACCCGCGGGGAGACGGTCAGCCTGAATCGCTTCAATAAGTACACTCGCAGACTGCCACAGCAAATAGCTGGCCTGCTCACTCTGTAAGCGCGCCACGCGGCTACAGACTTTATGCAGATAGGCGAGATTTTTGTCGTCGTCGCCACCGTCGAGGTAGGCCTTAAGGGCAATTTGGTACATTTTGTGAAGCTTGGCCATTAACTCAGCCAAGTCATCGCGCTGCAGCGAGGGTTCCACCGCGAGCTGTGTTTGCGAGGCCTCAAACAGCAACCCCGAGGAAAGCAGGCGACCACCGCGCGCCGCGCGCAATTCGTTGAAAACGAGAATAAGGTCGACGGGCAGTTCACTGCGCGCATTGCGCAAAGAGTCGAAATATCGAGGTAACGCCTCACAGGCAACGGCAACCGCTTCCAGCAGGTCTCCGCGCTGCGCCACCGGTACGTCGCGCTCTATCACTCCGGTTACGGCAGCTTCCATTTCTGCCAGCAACAGCGCGGCACCGCTGAACTCGATCATTTGTAGCGAGCCCTGCACTTGGTGCAGCTGACCGCTGAGTGGCTCAAGCGTTGCCGGCTCACTGCTGTGTAACGCAGAATCGCGAATCATCGCAGCACATTGCAGCAGTGTGGCTTTAAGCTCTTCGCTCAGCCACTCCAGCGCAATAAAATCTCGGCGGTCACTCATATCCGTCAGCCTTTGTTCCTATTTTTCACCGACAGCCCCTGTCGGCCAGCGCTCAGGGCTTATGCTATTGGTTCGGCAAGGTGAAACCGGCCACCGAGCTGCGCAGGTCGTCGGTCATGGTGGCCAACTCCCCAATCGAATTCGCTGTTTCGGTACTACCCGCTGAGGTTTGCGAAGTAATTTCTTGAATGATCTTCATCGTTGACGAGATTTGCCCCGCCGACTTCGCCTGATCGGCCGCTGCGTTTGAGATCGTTTCGATCAATTCCGCCAATTCCTGAGATACCGTTTCGATCTCTGTTAGTGCGGCACCCGCGTCCTGAGCAAGGCGTGCCCCCCGGACCACTTCCGAGGTGGTTTGCTCCATGGAAATAACCGCTTCATTGGTGTCGGACTGAATCGTTTTTACCAGGGCCTCAATCTGCTTTGTCGCACCCGACGAGCGCTCAGCAAGACGCTGAACTTCATCCGCGACCACCGCAAAACCACGACCCGCATCACCGGCCATCGAGGCTTGAATAGCAGCATTCAGCGCCAGGATATTGGTCTGATCGGCAATATCGTTGATCAGCGAGACGATGTCACCGATCTCCTGCGTCGACTCACCCAGTCGCTTGATACGCTTGGATGTCTCTTGAATCTGCTCACGGATATTGTCCATGCCTTTTATCGTGTTCTGTACGACTTCAGCACCGGTATTAGCGATCGCTACCGAGCGCTGGGCAACCGCAGCAGATTCACGGGCATTGCTGGATACTTTATCGATCGTTACCGCCATTTCGGTGATGGCCGCCGAGGCACCGGCAATTTCGCGGGCCTGACTCTCTGAGGCCTCGGCCAAATTCAGCGCGGTGGCCTGTGACCCCTGGGCCGCGAGCGACACCTCCTGCGCGGTTTCGTTAATCTGCGAAACCAAGACCCGCAACTGGTCGATGGTGTAGTTAATCGAGTCGGCAATCGCACCGGTGAAGTCCTCGGTCACCGTTGCCGACGTTGTCAAATCACCGTCGGCCAAGTCAGCCAATTCATCAAGCAGGCGCAAGATTGCCGTTTGGTTTCGCTCGTTGGTTTCCGCCGTTGCCCGCAAACGCTGCTGCGCAGTGCGGATGGAGTTCATACCCAATAAGCCAAGTGCAATAACAACGACGCCCACAAAGCCAATCGCGGTAACCACCGACAGTGGGCGCTCTTCATCAAGCCGGCTAATGCGACTGGAAAGGTTACTGGTGACCTGCATAATCTCCGGAACATTTACGACAATCACGCCTGCCGCTTCTGCCGACTTCAGTAGCTCCGGAGACACTTGGAAAATTTCGTCCACCGAACCACTAATCATCTGAAAGTCCTGCCCGACCCGCATCAGCAGGTTGCGCGCATTTTTGTCGGCAACCGGGGCCACGCCGATCGCCTTATTGCCCGCCAGCATGCCGCGCAGCACCGTGCCAAATTCATTGGCGTCGACCGTAAACTGCTCGGCTGCCGCGGTAGCCGCATCGGTGCCTTCCAACATGCGGTCTACGTTGCGCGCAATCCGCTCCAGTAGCAGCGACTGGCGCTGAGCAATGGCCACTTGGTTAGCCGAGGCATCGCTCTTGAGCATAATGCCTACAACTTTGTTGTAGGCATCTTGAAGCTGGGGAATGAGTTGGTTGAGGTTTGCAGCGACCTCGTAGAGGAAAACGATGCGCTCGCGGTTGCTAACAATGGTTTCTGCAGCACTGTCTACCTGTGCCCACAAGCGATTGAGCTGAGCAATGTCGCCGCCGAGCATGTCCGCCGGCGAGGGCAGGTCTTTGCTCCCCTCCACTAGTTCGCGACGCACCGCACCAAAATTCCGCTGCGCCCTGGCAAGCGTATCAAAGGAGGCGGTGTCACCCAGCGCGGCCTCGCGCGACGCATTGGCCAGCTGCTGCGCATAGAGGCGCATTTCACCCGTCAACTCCAAGTAGCGCTGATCGTAGCCGGCATCGCGCAGTATCACATAGGTGTTAAAGCCTGCCCCGATAAACCCAACCAGCATCAATGCGACAATAACACTGGCCGCACGCCCCGTTTTTAGCTTAGCGGCATCGCCTTTTCTTGCTGCTTTCATTTGCCCCGACTCCAGGATATTTCCATGTTTTTCTTGTCGTTGTCGCGCCTATACGGCGACGTCGTAGAAGTCTCTGACTTCCATCAGTTTTAGTGGTCTGAATAGCGCCCATTCCCGGCTGCCCTGCCGATAAACACCGTCGCTGAAGCGCTGCATTGGCGGCAAAATACTGCCGAGCTCTTCACTGAATGCATCCGCGTGAAAATGCTGCATACCGAAAACGTCATCCACGACCAGGCCGGTATAGATCTCGCCGCGCTCAAGCACCAATACGCGGCGCTGACCACTGGCCGTTGCGGATGTGTCATCAAGGAATTGTGCGAGATCCAGCAGCGGCAACAGACGTCCCCGCACATTGGCAACGCCTTTGATCCAGCTTTTCACACCCGGAAGCCGAGTTGCCGGAGGCTCGCTGAGGACTTCAACAATTTCGCCCATAGGCACCACACAGTACTGGGAACCAATAGCGAAACCGATACCGCTCCACAGGGATTCTTGGCTGTCGGTTTGTTCGACAACGTCGCCGTCGGCACGGCGACTGCGACGGGCCAGCTCACTTAGATAACGAAAGGCGCTCTGCGCTTCGGTCATGGTGACGGGCTACCTTAATTCAGAACTGACTCAATCGTTTTGATCAACAGCTTGCCGTCTACCGGCTTAGTCAGGTAGCCCTTCGCCCCCTGACGCTGCCCCCAGAGGCGATCCGTTTCTTGATCTTTCGTGGTAACAATAATCACCGGTACGCTGCTGGTATCAGGGTCCCGGCTGAGCTGACGTGTTGCTTGAAAGCCATTGAGGCCCGGCATCACTATATCCATCAGTACAACGTCGGGGTTTTCCGCTCGCACCAGCTCAATGCCCCGCTCGCCACTCTCTGCAGTAATCACGTCGTAGCCGTTTTTACTGAGAATTTGGCGAATCTTCACAATTTCTGTGGGCGAATCATCAACGATCAATACACGTGGCATTACATCCCTCTCGCAGTAGCACCCCTGTTTTGTAGATTCAGGGGTTTATAGCAGGCCTTTCTGTGCGGCCCTTTTATGTGGTTTATATTTATTATCAGTTTGATACGTGTGCCTGAATGGCATCGAGTAATTCATTCTTACTGAAGGGCTTGGTCAGATACTGATCCGACCCAACGATACGGCCTTTCGCTTTGTCGAACAAGCCGTCCTTACTTGAGAGCATGATCACCGGCGTCGACTTAAACTCGCTGTTGTTCTTGATCAAGGCACAGGTTTGGTAACCATCGAGCCGAGGCATCATGATATCGACAAAAATAATATCGGGCTTGGTATCGGCGATTTTTGCCAGCGCATCAAAGCCATCTATTGCCGTCACCACGGTGCAGCCCGCCTTGGCGAGCAAAGTCTCCGTCGTTCTGCGAATGGTTTTACTGTCATCGATGATCATGACCTTCAGGTCAGAAAAATTGGCTTCCATAAACTCACAACCTTATTCTGTGCCAATCCGATAGCGTCGCGACGGTGCGTCGCAACCTATTTTCAGAGCGAAATTTTTACCACGGAATGCTCGCACCCGCCATCATCTTATTATGTAAAAGCGCCCACTGGCAGGCGGCTTTACCGCAACACCAATTGCCGTAAGCACGGGGAATACGGTATTTTAGTTGAGCGATGAGAGCATGCTCCACAAAAGAGCATAGCGCGTTTACCCGTAGATAGCGCCTCCCTCATGAAGGCCCCTACCCAAATACCTCGCCATCATCGCAAGGCCTTCGGGTCGCGTCCCCATATTCATTAAGGGTTTGGGAGCTGTCTCACATATTTGCCACAGGTGATTAAATGACGATTCGCTTAGGCGTGGTCATGGACCCGATCGAACAGGTCAACTACAAAAAAGACTCCACTCTCGCCATGCTGTGGGCCGCCGACGAGCGCGGCTGGCATATCGATTACATGACGCTGAGCGACCTGTATATCACCGCAGGGGCTGCGCGCGCGCAGGTGCGCAAGATCACCCCATTCAAAAACCCCGACAACTTTTATCAGCTCGACGACGCCCAAGACATCGACCTTGGAGAACTTGACGTCATTTTGATGCGCAAGGACCCCCCATTCGATAACGAGTTTCTCTACGCCACTCACATACTGGAACTGGCCGAACGCCAGGGCGCCATGGTGGTGAACCGCCCCCAATCACTGCGTGATTGCAACGAAAAGCTGTTCGCACTGCAATTCCCCCAGTGCACACCGACCCAGCTGGTCAGCCGTGACCCCGCCCGCTTGCGCGCCTTCCACCGCGAACACGGCGACGTCGTCATGAAGCCACTCGACGGTATGGGCGGCAGCTCTATCTTTCGCCTGCGCCCCGACGATGCCAACGTTTCAGTGATCATTGAAACCCTCACGAACCACGGCCGCACCATGACCATGGCACAGCGCTACCTCCCCGAAATTAAAGATGGAGATAAGCGCATCTTGCTGGTCGACGGCGAGGTGGTCGATTACTGCCTGGCGCGGATTCCCGCCGCCGGAGAGAGCCGCGGTAATTTGGCAGCAGGTGGCAGTGGGCGGGCACAGCCGCTCAGCGAACGCGACCGCTGGATAGCCGCCCAGGTCGCGCCGGTAGCACGCGAAAAGGGTCTTCTTTTTGTCGGCCTGGACGTTATTGGCGACTCGCTGACGGAAATCAATGTCACCAGCCCTACCTGCATCCGCGAAATCGATGCGCAGTTTGGCACCGACATTGCCGGCCAGCTCATGGATGCAATTTCGAATAAACTGGCAGCCAAACGGGCCCGGTAATCCATGGCCGTCGCCTTCCCTATTCACGAAGAGCGTTCGGACTCGCCCGAGCGCCTAGGCTTTATTTTCTGTTTCGCAGCGGCGCTGCACGCAGCACTTATTTTGGGCATCAGCTTTTCTGCGCTGAGCAGTGATCCAAAACTCCCCAGCCTCGAGGTCACGCTCGCGCAATATCAAAGCGAAAATGCGCCGGAAAAGGCCGACTATATTGCCCAGCACGACCAATTAGGCAGCGGCAGCCTGAAGGACAAAGCAGAGCTTAGCAGCCGGATAGATAGCGCCTTTCACGATAATAGCGCGCCACCTGAACACGTTTTCAAACAAGCGAAGGCCCAGCAGGCCAGTGAAAATCGCGCCATTCTCCACAGTCGCAACGCCAGTGCGCAGCACATCACTACGGACCAAAACGCCGATAAGCGCCAGCCGCAGCCTCTCAATGGCGATGACGATATGACCGAGCTGAGCGAGAACATCGCGGCGCTCGAAGCCCAACTTGACCACCTAAACCAGGCCTATGCCAGCATGCCCAGGCCGAAATTTATCACCTCCGTCGCAACCCGCGGCTCACCCGACGCCTTGTATCTGGACCGCTGGGAGTCACATGTTGAGCATATTGGAAACCTGCACTACCCGGAAAGCGCCCGAAAACAAGGCCTGACTGGCGAGCTACGCATGCTGCTTATGCTTTTCCCTGACGGCCGTATCGATGAAGTGAGAATTATGCGTAGCTCTGGCCATCCGGAGCTCGACAAGGCGGCGAACCGAATCGTCAGACTTGCGGCCCCCTACGAAGCCATTCCCAAAGATGTGCTCGATGGCAAAAATCGCCTGGGCATCGTTCGCACCTGGCGCTTCGAGCGCAACAGTCTGCGCGCGAACAGCCGCTAGCGCTTGAGATTGGCAAAAATTACCCCATACTAAAACTTACTGCGCTAACTGCTTGCCTCGGAGCTGTTATGGCTGAGCCCACCTTTTCGTCAATGCAGGATCACTTCCTTGTCGCCCTTCCCAACCTCGGCGAAGGCATTTTTGCCCATAGCCTGGTCTATCTCTGCGAGCACGACGAGAATGGTGCTATGGGCTTAATCGTCAACCGGCCGCTGGATATGGATGTTGAGGAAATTCTGGCCCAGCTCGACTTTGACGAACCCGGGCAACACCGCAAACAGCCCGTCTTTGCCGGCGGTCCCGTTCATACAGACCGCGGTTTTGTTTTGCATCGCCGCGACAAACAGCGCTGGGATGCCAGCCTTGAAATCAGCCCCAAACTGGCACTTACCACCTCACTGGACATCCTCGACGCTATCGCACGTGGCAGCGGCCCCGCTGACACACTCATTGCCCTTGGCTATGCTGGCTGGGCGCCCGGCCAATTAGAAGAAGAGCTCGCCGACAATGCCTGGCTGTCACTACCCGCTGACGATAAAGTTATTTTCGATACGCCTGCCGATCAACGTGTCGATGCTGCACTGGCGAAACTCGGCATTAATTTCGCCCAGCTCGGCTCCGATAGCGGCCACGCCTGAAGAAGGCCCTTCGCTGCGCTACAATGCCGCCTCCCCAATAGAAAACTACCCTTATGAGTGCAGCACAACGTTATCTCGCCTTTGACTATGGACTCCGCTGGATTGGTTGCGCCGTGGGCCAAAGCCTCACCGGCAGCGCGTCAGCACTGAAGTCGCTGCGCGCCAAAGATGGCATTCCGCAATGGCATGAAATTGAGGCGCTACTGAAAGAATGGCAACCGCAAACCGTGGTCGTCGGGCTACCGTTAAATATGGATGGTAGCGAGTCAGAAATGTGTCAGCGCGCGCGAAAGTTCGGCAACCGCATTCACGGTCGTTTTGGCGTTGCAGTCGACTTTGCTGACGAACGACTGTCCAGCTTCGAAGCCAAAGGGGAGCTGATTGAGCAGGCAGGCAATCAGGCTTTCAAAGACCGCGGCGTCGACGGACTCAGTGCTGCGATCATCTTGGAAAGCTGGATGCGGGAGCAGGGGCAAAATTAGTCCCCTGCAAACTAGCGGCGGCCAATGCCGCCCGGGGTGTCCTTTTCCACCTCTTGCATCGTCAAGTTACCCGCCGCACTGTGCATCTGGTCAACGTCGTTGTCGGCACCCAGCTTGATCAGCAGCCGCAGATCGTTCGCCGAATCCGCGTGAGCGATGGCATCCTGGTAAGTAATTTCACCCGCCACGTACAGGTCGTACAAGGCTTGATCAAAGGTTTGCATCCCCTGCTCGGTGGACTGGCGCATCAGGTCTTTCAGCGCGGCCACTTCGCCCTTGCGAATCAAGTCAGCAGCCAGGGGTGTATTAAGCAGTATTTCCACACAAGCGCGGCGGCTCTGTCCATCGCGGGTCGGCAGCAGCTGCTGCGCCACCATCGCCCGCAGGTTCAATGACAAATCCATCCATAGCTGACTGTGACGCTCTGGCGGAAAGAAATGCAAGATTCGGTCGAGTGCCTGGTTGGCGTTGTTTGCGTGCAGGGTGCAGAGACACAAATGCCCGGTTTCAGCAAAGGTGATGGCGTGCTCCATGGTTTCCCGCGAGCGCACCTCACCGATCATGATGACATCCGGCGCCTGGCGCAGCATATTCTTCAGCGCCACTTCAAAGGACTCCGTATCAATGCCCACCTCGCGCTGAGTAACGATACAACCACGGTGCTGATGCACAAATTCGATGGGGTCTTCCACGGTGATAATGTGGCCGCGCGAGTTTTCGTTGCGGTGACCGATCATCGAGGCCAGCGACGTTGATTTACCCGTTCCCGTCGCACCGACAAAGATAATTAGCCCGCGCTTGGTCATCGCCAGATCCTTGATCGTATCCGGCAGCCCAAGCTCATCGGTGGTGGGAATGCGCGTTTCAATTCGGCGCAACACCATCCCCACCAGATTACGCTGATAAAAGGCACTGACACGGAAGCGACCAATGCCCCGCGAACTGATGGCGAAGTTACACTCTCTATCGCGAACAAACTCGCGGCGCTGTTGCTCATTCATCACGCCCAGCACAACTTCCCGAGCCTGCTCGGGGCTCAAGGCATTACTGCTCATGGGAATCAGCTGGCCATTGAGCTTCACCGAAGGTGGCACCCCTGCCGAAATAAATAAGTCTGACGCGCCTTTTTCCTGCATGATGCGCAGCAGCTTCTCGATTTCCACCCTACTCTCCTCGGCGCTCGCGCCCTCTTATTCTAAAAATTCTCGGGGAAGCGCGCTTTTAACTTAGCCGCATCGCGCGTGACCTGCCGCTTGGACAGCAGCTCTTTCAGGCACTGATCCATCGTCTGCATACCAACATTCGCCCCGGACTGGATGGCTGAATACATTTGCGCGACTTTGTCTTCACGAATCAAATTACGAATGGCGGGCGTGCCAATCATAATCTCATGGGCAGCAACCCGTCCGCCCTCCGGTTTCTTCAGCAGTGTTTGCGAGATAACCGCCTGCAGCGATTCGGAAAGCATGGAGCGCACCATAGACTTCTCTTCCCCTGGGAATACGTCGACAACCCGGTCAATGGTTTTTGCCGCAGAGGTGGTGTGCAGGGTCCCGAATACCAGGTGCCCGGTTTCAGCGGCCGTCAGTGCTAAACGAATAGTTTCCAAATCGCGCAGCTCCCCCACCAGGATGATATCGGGGTCTTCACGCAGCGCCGAGCGCAGTGCCTCGTTAAAGCCGTGTGTGTCGCGGTGCACCTCGCGCTGGTTCACCAGGCATTTCTTCGACTCGTGTACAAATTCTATGGGGTCTTCAATAGTTAGAATATGGTCAAACTTGTTGTCGTTGATATAGTCGATCATCGCCGCGAGTGTCGTCGACTTACCCGAACCCGTGGGGCCCGTCACCAACACCAGCCCGCGCGGCAACATGGATACGTCCTGAAAGACCTTGCCCATACCCAGGTCTTCAAGGGTCAGCACCTTCGACGGAATTGTCCGAAATACCGCGCCAGCGCCGCGGTTGTGGTTAAAGGCATTTACCCTGAAGCGGGCAACACCGGGCACCTCAAAGGAGAAGTCGGTTTCGAGGAATTCTTCGTAGTCACGCCGCTGGCGGTCGTTCATAATCTCGTAAATCAAGCTGTGAACTTCGCGGTGCTCCATGGGCGGCACATTGATGCGCCGCACATCGCCATCGACACGAATCATCGGCGGCAGGCCGGCAGACAAGTGTAAATCCGAGGCATTTTGCTTGGCGCTAAACGCCAGCAACTCTGTAATATCCATGATTCTCCTTAGTTACAGCAATGGGCAGGCTGCCGCTCTCTATTATTATGCGTAGTAGGATAATGCGTTACCGCAGCGCGCCAACACAATGCTTTTATTATGGCAGCACCCTATCAACCACAACGCGACGTGGAGCAAAAAATAGCGATGACTCACTCCCAGGTATTGTCTTCAAATATAGCATCCCTGCGAGCGCACATTGCTCAATGTGCCGCTGATGCGCGGCGCAATCCAGCAGAAATTACCCTGCTAGCGGTAAGCAAAACCCGCAATGCCGACGAAGTTGCCGACGCAGTGGCCAACGGCCTGGATAATATCGGCGAAAACTATCTGCAAGAGGCCAGGGAAAAACAACAAGCACTGAGCCACCTCGATATCTGCTGGCACTTCATTGGCCCGATACAATCCAATAAAACCCGCGAGATCGCCGAACATTTCTCTTGGGTGCACAGTGTTGACCGACTCAAGATCGCCCGTCGACTCAGCGATCAGCGGCCAGCATCACTAGCCCCGCTGAATATTTGCTTGCAGGTCAACATTAGTGAGGAAACCACAAAGTCGGGGGTATTACCCAGCGACGCACTGGATCTCGCCCGAGGCGTCGCTGCACTGCCGGGGCTCAGACTCCGCGGCCTCATGGCCATCCCCGCCGCCAGCACCGACCTTGCCGAGCAGCGGCAAGCGTTTGCGCAACTTCGGCAACTTCGCGATCAAATCGCATCAGCGCTACCCGGGCTCACCCTCGACACGCTGTCGATGGGGATGTCCGGTGATATTGACGCCGCCATTCTCGAGGGCTCTACTCTGCTGCGCGTCGGCACCGCCATCTTTGGCCCGCGAACACCCGCCACGAATTAGGGCGCGCCCACATTCATCACGCAACCGACGTTGTCTGAAATGGCTTAAGGACGTAAGCCGGGCTGAAAGTCAGCGCCAGCAGCGATAATTTAGTGAGTGTAAACAGCCCCTAACTTCAGCCCCCATTTGCAGCCTGATATACTCGCTGGCCTATTCGCCTTGCCAGCGCGGCAAGATAGCACCGGAGGTTCTCGTTGAGCACAGCAACAATCGGATTCATTGGCGGCGGCAATATGGCTGCCAGCATTATCGGCGGACTGCTCGCCAGTGGCATCGACGCTGAGAATATTCGCGCGGGCGACCCCAACGCCGACAGTCTGTCCAAGCTGTCAGCGCTGGGCAATATTCAAACCAGCCAAGACAACCACGCGATCATTCCCGGTTGTGATGTGATCGTTATGGCAGTCAAACCGCAACTTATGAAAACCGTTGCCGGCGAAATCAGCGCACTGGTACAGCAACATCGCCCGATGGTCATCAGTATTGCAGCAGGCATCACCAGCGACAGCCTAAACCGTTGGCTTGGCGGCGATTTAGCAATCGTGCGCTGCATGCCCAACACCCCCGCGCTACTTCGCTGCGGCGCAACAGGGCTCTATGCCAATGATGCCGTCTCCGAGCAACAGCGCCAGTTGGCGGAAAAAATTATGCAGGCCACGGGCCTGGCGCTCTGGGTAGACAGCGAAGCGGATCTGGACGCCGTTACCGCGGTGTCTGGCAGTGGCCCGGCCTACTTCTTCCTGTTGATGGAAGCGATGCAAGCCAGCGGTGAAAAGCTGGGACTAAGCAGCGAGCTAGCCGCCAAGCTCAGCCAGCAAACGGCCCTTGGTGCCGCCAGAATGGCACTGGAGGGCGATGTGGATGTCGCCGAGCTACGCCGCCGCGTCACCTCACCAAATGGCACGACTGAGCGCGCGATCACTATTTTTGAAGACGGCGGCTTTCGCCAACTCGTCGACGCCGCACTCAGCGGTGCGGCCTTGCGGGCCGAAGAACTAGGCCGAGAGCTCGAAGGGGAATAAAACCAGCCATGTCAGCATTCAATGATATTTCCTATTTACTGCTTAACACGCTTATCAGCCTGACCCTGCTGGTCTTTATGCTGCGGTTAATTTTGCAGCTGGTGCGGGCCGACTTTTACAACCCGATCTGTCAGGCCATTGTGAAACTCAGCAACCCGCTAGTGCTGCCCCTGCGCCGTTTACTGCCGCCG
Organism: uncultured Spongiibacter sp.; assembly: GCF_964011655.1. Lineage (NCBI taxonomy): Bacteria > Pseudomonadati > Pseudomonadota > Gammaproteobacteria > Cellvibrionales > Spongiibacteraceae > Spongiibacter > uncultured Spongiibacter sp. Next base: position 161,045 of record NZ_CAXGPO010000001.1, read on the forward strand.
CTGGGCCGCATCGACAGCGCATCGTTGCTACTCGCCTTTGCGGTGCAGGCAATAGGCATTACGCTGCTGTGCAAAATTTTGTTCGGCGTATTCCCAAACCCTGCGCAAATTCTGCTCTGGTCAGTCATTGGCCTGTGCGCGATGGTTCTTAACCTGTATTTCTTCGCCATCATCGGCAGCATTATTCTTAGCTGGGTGGCTCAGGGTAGCTACAACCCCGGCGCGCAATTGCTCTACCAAATCACCGAGCCGGTCATGGCGCCGTTTCGCAAGTTAATACCACCACTCGGCGGACTCGACCTTTCGCCAATACTGGTGTTTCTGAGTATTAATGTTTTGGAAGTTCTGCTCCGCCATATGGGGGCGTCCGTCGGCCTTCATCCCGCACTGGTAATGGGTTTGTAGCAGCCCAGTGGCAGACTTTTATTCCTGGCAGGACGATACGCTGATATTGCGCTGCCACGTGCAGCCGGGGGCCAGTCGCGAAGAGTTTGCCGGGCATCATGGCGAGCGCCTGAAGGTGCGATTGCGGGCAGCGGCGGTAGACGGCAAAGCCAATCGGGCACTTTGCGCCTTTCTCGCGTCCCAATTCGGGGTAAAAAAAGCCCAGGTCAGCCTGTCGTCAGGCGCGCAAAGTCGACAAAAAACCCTTAGAATTCAAACACCCGGCAAGCTGCCGGAAAATTTGCACATCACCGCCGTTAACAAGGGGTAATTCAGGAAGGTGACACACCAGCCAGAGCAACAAGACAGCGTCGGCATCGTCACGCCACAGACCCTGCATTTTGATCAGCCACTGGCGCTCTCCTGTGGTCGCAGCCTGCCCGAACACGATATCGTTTTTGAAACCTACGGCGAGCTAAATGCCGCGCGCAGCAATGCCATTCTGATCTGCCACGCACTCAGCGGCCACCATCACGCCGCGGGGCGACACCACCCCGATGAGCGCAAGCCCGGCTGGTGGGACAGCTGCATTGGGCCTGGAAAGCCGATCGACACCAATGTGTTCTTCGTGCTCAGCATTAACAATATCGGCGGCTGCCACGGCTCTACCGGCCCCACCTCCACCAACCCGGAAACCGGAAAGCCCTGGGGGCCGGACTTCCCGCCGTTACGCTGTCGCGACTGGGTGGAGAGCCAACGCCTGATGATGGCGCACTTTGGCATTGAGCAATGGGCCGCCATTATCGGTGGCAGTCTCGGCGGTATGCAGGCGATGCGCTGGGCACTGGAGTACCCCGATGCCATGCGCCACTGCGTCGTGATCGCCTCGGCAATGAAGCTGTCGGCGCAGAATATCGCCTTCAACGAGATCGCTCGCAATGCCATTTGCTCCGACCCCAACTTTCACCAGGGCCGCTATCTAGAGCACGACACGCTGCCCCGCCAGGGCCTGGCACTGGCCAGAATGATCGGCCACGTTACCTATTTGTCCGACGACGGCATGAAGGAAAAATTCGGCCGCGACCTCAAGGCCGGAGACCTGAAACTCGGCTCCCAAGGGCCCGTGGAGTTCCAGGTAGAAAGCTACCTGCGCCATCAGGGTTCGCGCTTTGCCGAAAGCTTCGACGCCAACACCTATTTATTGATGACGAAGGCTCTGGACTACTACGACTTGGCCCGCGAGTACGACGACGATCCAGTCGCGGCATTCAGCCACGCCAAGTGCCGATTTATGGTGATGTCATTTACCTCGGATTGGCGCTTTGCCCCGGACCGGTCGCGAGAAATCGTCGATGCCTTAGTCGCGGCGGGCAAATCCGTTAGCTACGCAGAAATTGAGGCGAATCACGGACACGATGCGTTTTTGATTCCCATCCCGCGCTATATGGCGGTATTCAACGCCTACATGAAACGTGTAGCGGAGGGCCTGTGATGCGCTTTGACCTGACCCTGATCCAGCCCTGGATCAAGCCCGGCGCCCGGGTTCTCGACCTGGGCTGCGGCGACGGCACACTACTCAAAACCCTGGCTGAAGAGAAGCAAGTTTCCGGCTTGGGCCTGGAAATCGACCCCGATAATATTACCGAAGCGCTGAGCAAGGGCGTGGATGTTATCGAGCACGACCTCAACACCGGCCTGGGGAATTTTCGCGACGACAGCTTCGATGTTGTGGTGATGACGCTGGCCCTGCAAACGCTGCGGTATCCGCACCTCGTTATCGACGAAATGCTGCGGGTCGGCCGCGAGTGTATCGTCACTTTCCCGAACTTTGGCCACTGGCGCAGCCGTTGGCACCTCACGGGCCGCGGACGAATGCCGGTGAGTAAGTTTTTACCCTACACGTGGTACGACACGCCCAATATCCACTTTTGTACCGTGCGCGACTTTGAAGCCCTGTGCGAAGAAAAATTCATCCGCATTCTCAACAGCAGCGTAGTCAGCGGAGACAACACGCAAGGGGCCCTCGCCCAGCGCTTTCCCAATGTGCTCGGGGTGACGGCGGTCTACCATATTAGTAAATAAACCACTGCAAACGGCAAGGAAATGAACATGAGCGCAGCCCGCCAACTCGTAATGCTGATGATTGTAGGCCTGTGTGCATGGCCCAGCCTCGCCCAAGACCCCGCCGCGCCGGTGTCGCCGCCCACATCGCAAACCTTCGGCGCTGACACCGTTTACTTCAATGTTCTCAACACCGGTTTTCTCACCCCTGAGGTTGCCCGAAGCTATGGCATTACGCGCGGCAAGGACAAATTCCTCGTCAATGTATCGGTTCGACATGCCAGCGATGGCACAAGCGAGCCTATCCGGGCCACAGTCAGTGGCAGCAGCTCAGACCTGATACACCGAACGCCGCTGAACTTTAGAGAAGTCATCGAGCAGGATGCTATTTATTACATCGCCGAGCTGTCCATTGATGGCAAACAGGAAACCCGCGATTTCCGCCTGCGCGTGAACACCGCCACTCGCCCTCAGCCCTACGATATTCAGTTCAATAAAACCCTGCATATAGAGAATTAAGGCATGACCTTAAAAATTGTCGTCGCCACAGGCAACGCTGGCAAACTCGCCGAATTCAGCCAGCTTTTGGGTGAGCGTTTTTCAATGATCAGCCAGCGCGACCTGCAGGTTGAAGAGGCTGAGGAAAACGGCCTAAGCTTTGTTGAGAATGCCCTGATTAAAGCGCGCAATGCCGCCCTGCAAACCGGCCTGCCAGCACTGGCAGATGACTCCGGGCTGTGCGTCGACGCGCTGGGCGGCGCGCCCGGTATCTATTCCGCCCGCTATGCCGGTGCCGGCGCGAAAGACGCCGACAACAATGCCAAGCTGCTGCGCGATCTGGCTGACATCCGCCAACGCAAAGCCCACTTCCACTGCGCGCTGGTATTTGTTCGCCACCCGGAAGACCCCGCCCCGATCATTTGCGAGGGCCGCTGGCTGGGCGAGGTTGTGGATACACCACGAGGCGAAAACGGCTTTGGCTACGACCCCCATTTTTTTATCCCCGCGCTAAACAAGTGCGCGGCGGAGTTGCCCCCCGAGCAAAAAAACCGCCTCAGTCACCGCGGCCTCGCCGTTTCTCAACTGGTGAAGCGCCTGCCCACCGAATTCGGCGGCAGCTAAGCAGCCCCCCGCCACATTGGCTGACCGCTAAGACCGCGAACCAGCGGCTATCTCCGCGTCACAATTGAGCAAAATGGCGGTTTCGAGGTCACAAGGGAATCGCTATGCTGTCACCACTACTGGGTAAACACCTGCCCGCACCACAATAAGGAGTGTAAGCGCATGATGAAATGGATACTGCGCGGCCTATTACTATTGGTCGTTATTATCGTCGCCACAGTGGCCTTTGCACTGGAACCTATCGCCAAGTGGGCGATAGAGAGCGAAGGCAGCAAAGCCGTCGGCGCCAAAGTCAATGTCGACGACGTTGATATCCAGCTCTATCCGACCCATGTCGCCCTGTACGGATTGACCGTCGCCAACCCCAATGAACCGATGAGCAACCTGCTGGAAAGCGAGAAGGTGTCGGCCGACGTAGACAGCACGGCGCTGATCAAGCGTCAGTTTATCGCCGATCAGGTCTTATTGTCCGGGTTGCAGATGGCCACCGAACGCAGCACGCCGGGTACCCTCGACGGTAGCATGCCGCCCGCCAAGCCCAAAGAAGAAGGCGGATTGCCCAGCATTGAGCTGCCCGACGCCAATGCCATTCTGGCCGAAGAGCAGGCGATTATTCAGGCAGAGGTGGAGGAGATCGAAAACGGCTTCAAAACCCTGGAGGAAAAGTGGCAAGAGAAATCAAAGACGCTTCCTCAACAGGAGCGCCTCGACGAATTTAAAGCGCGCTGGGAGGCACTGAAAGAGAAGAACACCTTTGAGCGCATTGCCGGTGCCAAACAGCTGCGCGATGACATCAAAGACGAGCTCAAACAATTCAAAGGGCTGAATAAGGAAATTTCCGCCGACGTGGATACCGCCAAAGCCTTAAGTTCACGCGCAGCCCGGCTGCCCGCTGCACAGTCGCAGCGCATTATGAGCAAGTATGGCGTAGACCAAGGCACCGACGGCATGTTGCGCTTCCTGCTGGGTGACGATGCGACAAAATTCGTGCAGCGCGGCCTAACGCTTTATAAGCAAACGATGGGCGAGCTCGCCGCGAAGGAATCCTCTGCGCCCAGCGAGCCCGCCGGCAGCAGCGAACTGCCCGTCAGCATACTGATTCGCGAAGTGCTGATCGACGGCTACCAGATGGTTGGCGAGCAAAAGCTGGCTTACAACGGAAAAATTGAAGACATAACCGACAAGCTTGAAAAGCCCATTGCCATGAAACTGCAAGGCGGTGTTGAGGAGCAGGCGCAATTGCTCATCGACGGTCTGTTTAAGCAGCAAAATGATGCCATGAGCGCCAACGTAAGCATGACCCTCAAGCAGTTACTGCTGTCAGGTATCGCGCTCTCACAGAGCCCGCAGCTGCCGCTCCAGCTCGAGCAGGGGTTGGCCGATATTGCCGCGAACTTCTCTCTCAATGGCGACGATCTTAGCGGCTCGGTAAAAGGCCTGGTCAACCAAGCTAAAATTCTCGTGGCCAGTGCGGGCGGCGAAAACCCAACCGCGCAACGCCTGGCTCGCGCGCTGGAGGGTGTCAGCAAGCTGGTGATGGACATGCGCGTGAATGGCAGCGTCGACGACCCCATCGTTAAGCTCAAGTCCAACCTTGACAGCATTTTGGGCGACGTTCTGGGCGAAGAGTTGAAGGGCCAACTGAAAGAGCTGGAGGCCTCGCTAAAGTCTGATATTCAAAACAAATACGGCAGCGAGCTTAACCAGCTGCAAGAAAAGCGCGAATTGTTGGCCGGTTACAAAGACCTGCTCGGCGACCGCGAAGCGGCAATGGAAGCCTTGATGCAGGAACTGGCGCGCAAAATGCTGTAGCCCTGTGTCATGCTGTAGCCCTACGTCGACCCGGGCCTGCCTTGCACTGACTCATCGAGGCAGGCCCGCTATACTTCCCACCCCCGTTTAGCCATATTTCGGAACCCCCATGAACAAAGACACTTTGCTCGCGGCCCTGGAGGCCGGCAGCGCCCAATTTACTGATGTTATCGAGTATATCGACACGAACTTCGACTTTACGCCCACGGCTTTTCGCAACGGCGATACGCACAATGCCGCCAACAGCAATAATGGTTCCTGCAAAATTTTTGCCTTTGCCCTGCGCGAAGGGCTGAGCGAGCAGGCCACACTTCAGGCTTTCGGCGACTATTATCGCATCGATGTACTTCAGCACCCCGACGGCGATGATCACGCCAATATCCGCAACTTTATGCGCAGCGGCTGGACCGGCATCGCCTTTGAGGGCGAAGCGCTCACCGCCAAGTAGTCAGTAAGGCTGCAGCCCCCGTCGGTAGGCGCCCGGGCTACGCCCGGTCCAGCGACGAAAGGCGTGGCAGAAATTCGCCGTTTCACTGTAACCAAGGCGCTCAGCAATGGCTTCCAGGCTGAGTGCCGGATCGGCTAAGCATTGTTCGGCCAGCTCCCGGCGCACATCTTCTTGAAGATGTCGAAAACTGTGGCCCTCATCGCGCAGTTGGCGCCGCAATGTGCGCTCGGAAACACCCAAACGGCGGCACACCACTTTGATCCCCGCAAAATGGCTCTCGGCAATCAATTGACGCAAGCGAATCTCGAAGGGCCGCTCACCATGCTGCTGAGCAATCAGGTCCCGGCATTGGCGCACACAGGCGGACCAGGTAATCGGGTTTGCCTGAGGCAGGGGTTTCAGTAATTCCTCGCGATGAATGTGGGCGCGAGTATGCTCCGCCGCCCACTGAATCTGCACGCCGGCCATTCGCTCCAATTCCGCCGCGTAGTCTGGCCGCGACAAACTGATCTCCACATCAATGACCGGCAATCGTCGACCTGCCGCTTCCGCGGCAATAATCAAAGTGATCACCAAATCACGCTCAATAACGAAGTTTCTCACCGGACCGGCCGGGTAATCAGCATGCACCTCAACCGTGGCGATGTCGCCATCAAGCTTCAGCTCCAGGCCCGCGAAACTGTGGGTGAGCTCGATAAACTCATGAGCCACTTCAAAGGCCTGTATTAAATTTTCGCTGCTGGTCAGCGCCAAGCCCCACACACCAAAGGCGCCGTAGTGGTAGCGCAGGCCAACACGAAACGCCAGGTCGGCACGCGGATTACTGGCCAGCACATGCTCGATAAAGGCGATTTCCTGCTCCCGACGTATCAACGCGCCGGGCGTTTCCAAAAAGTCCCGAGTCAGCTGAGTGGCGACCAATACGGCATCGGTATCCAGTGCCAGCTCATCGAGCGCCTGGCACAACACGAGTAGTCCCAGCGCGGGGCGCAGCGCATGGTAGTTTGCCGACTCATAATTGTTATTTTTATCCATGATGGCCGAAATTAACAATAATAGAGGTCAGTCGCAACATGGGCAGCTCTAACAAGGCGGACTAAGCTGGGCGAAGATAATAACAAGGCGGAGACCTATCTCATGGCAAACACCACATCTTTCGTGTCGATTACCGACCTTACACAACGCCTGCGCTGGCTGTGGCTAGTCAACGCGGCCGTGATGCCCTGGGTATTACTAATTGGCATTATCCCCGCCGAGCTCACCGGCAACGTCGCGTGGCTGATGATCGGCTACCCGCTGTTTTACATCGGCGTCCCCCTGCTCGACCGCTTACTCGGCCAAGATCCGAATAACCATGCAGAAGAGGACGTTCCAGCACTGGAGGCCGACGGCTATTTCAAAGCCGCATTGTTCTGTGCACTCGGCGGCTCTATCGCTGCGCTCTGCGCCGGTATCTATTATGCGTGGTGGGCCGATCTGTCGATCTGGGGTTTGGCAGCACTGTCCGTTTCCTGCATGGGCTTTGGCGGCGGCCTGCTCAATCTGGGCCACGAACTCGGCCACAAGCGCAATCGCAGCGATCGCTGGGCGGCCAGCCTAGCCTTGGGTATCGCCGCGCTGCCGCACTTCAATGTTGAACACAATCGCGGTCACCACCGCTATGTCGCGACACCTGACGATCCGGCCTCATCAAAAATGGGCGAAACTTTCTACCAATTTATTCTCAGGGAGCAGCCTTTAACCTGGTACCGTGGCTGGAAGCTGGAAGCGGAGCGCCTGGCTAAGAAAGGCAAGTCCGTTTTGTCACTGGAAAATGAAATCCTACCCGGCGTGATCATCGGCCTCAGCTTTTTCACGGCGATAGGCCTGCTGTTTGGCCCTGTGATTCTTGGCTTTGCTCTGTTCAGTGCATGGTTGGGACATATGAACCTATCACTGGCCAACTACATTGAGCACTATGGTTTGCTGCGCGGCAAAGACAGCAGTGGCCGCTATGAGCCCCCTCGCCCACAACATTCCTGGAATCAAAATGCGCTGGTATCAAACCTGTTTACCTTCCAGCTGCAGCGCCACTCTGACCACCATGCACACCCCAGCCGCTCCTACCAATGCCTCCGCCACTTCGACGACGTGCCTCAGCTGCCATGGGGCTATTACGAAATGTTCTTGCTCGCCTATATTCCACCACTGTGGTTCAAAGTGATGGATAAACGCGTTATTGAATGGGCCGGCGGAGACCTGGAAAAGATAAATGTGCTGCCAAGCAAACGCGAAAAATACGCTAAGAAATTAGCGCTCGCCGCGTAACCGCCTCATAAAAAAGGGGGCCTTTTGCCCCCTTGCTCATCACTACAGCGGCAGGCACTCGCCACCAATGCCCGGCACTTGGTCCGGCGCACACAACGGTAACGTCGGCGAGTCATCCGGCTCATCTGAACTGCCGTTACAAGCATCAGCATTGTCGTAACTACTATCGACGACGTCATTGATCCATTGGCTCACCAGCGCAAAGGCGCCGCTGTGGACAGTGCTTCTGGCGATGGGCGGCATCTTCGCTGCCAGGCTGGTGGCCTCTGGCCCCAGTCGATAAGGCAGAATAGACTCCGCGGCACTTCCCGGTACGATGTCATACTCTCGGCCGCCGCGCCCCTCGGTTCCACTGGCAGTCGGCCCCTTACAAATCCCATAGGTGTCATTCACCTCACGGAAGACATCCAGATAGAAGCCGGTATTTTGAGCCAAACCGCGACGGTTGTGGCAGTGGGCGCAGTTGACCTCCAGATAGCTTCGCACCCGGGCTTCGATATCGGCATCGCTATCCGCATCGGCACCGGAGTCGCCGGGAACGTTAAAGATTGGGTTTCTTTCAATATTGGTGATGTAGCTAGTGACTGGATCGAGCTGCAAGCCCGCTGGGCAGTTTTTCATCAGGCCGTTGCGGCACCAATACAAGATCTGGTTTTCACCATTCACCGGGTGTTGCTCAATGCCAGAATTGATCGGCGATTCACTGGCAAACGGGCGATTCAGATTGCGCACTTTGGGCCCGATCGGTGCCGCACCGGTTTCCGCATCGTCATTCGAATGACAGCTCAGACACTGATTCGCATTGGGCAGTAGGTATTCGTCGGTGGCGCCGTTATACAGTTCACCGCTGTTTACATCGTGGTAATTCCACGACACGCTGGCAACCCCTCCGCCCTGGGCGAGGCGGGCAACCCGCTTACCATTTTCCTGCTCCCAGATGTATTCCAAACCGTCCCAGTAAACCTGTTCGCTGCTGGTTTTACGCTTGATCAGCAAACGTGTCTCCACTACCTCTTCGCTGTTGGTGGTTTCATCGGCGAAAGCAAAGCTCTTCGCGATGATTGTTCCCACCGGGAACAGGATCGTTGCATTGCTGCCATCGGCGCCATCTCGGTAAACGGCCTGCTCTCCCTCTGGGATAAACACTGCGCGATACTTGGTGGAGTAGTCGGAAAACAGCTTGCTGTTTAAGACAAATGGCACACCGCGGCCGTTGGGCATGCTCCGAGGATCCTCCGCATCAGCGAATAGCTGATACTGATCCAACTGCGGACAGTTGACGCGGTAGGCCGCTGCGTTGATCTCGCCCGCGGGGGTGGATGCCTCGCACAGTGCGTCGATCTCAGCCTGAGTAGGCGCGGGATCAACGGCGACTGACGGCTCAAACTCAGGAATGACAATAGGCGGTAATAACGGCAAGTTACTGCCGTACTGATCGTCACATTTATGGGGGCTAATATCGGTATCTGCAGCGAAACCCTGCAGCCCCTGCACCACCTCGATAAGGTCATCCGGTGACTCTGGCGGCGCATTAAGCAGTAACTCCAGGCCCTCGGTACCGTGGAAGTTGGCGTAGGCTAAGCTGTCACCATCGAAGTTATTGTCATCATCGATACACGAGAACCACCACTGGGGCTTTTTGCGCTCGACAGTCGCAGTATCAAACTTGTAAGCGTTGTAGCGGCAATCCGGGTTGGGGTAGTGGTTACCGGAGATGGGCTTGCCCTCTTCATCCCGAGGGATAGGCTGGCCTTGATCATCTGTAGGATAGGGGCAATTTTCGTTGTAGCTGTCTGCATAGCCATCCCAAACAATATGCGCGCCGCGGTATTGGCCCGTAGCGGCCGCCACCTTCAAGCCGACCAGCAAAGGAAACGCCGATGTTACCTGCTCGCCCTCTGTCGCCAAGATTGTCGCGAAATCCGGCTGGGGAACATCATTACCGTTGTTCTTAAAGGTATTGTTGAAAATATGCACACCCTCGGTGTACATATCCAGGCGCCGATCACCGGGTGGCCCCATCAACTCGTAGCTGGTGTGTACGATACCCGCTGTGCCGTGATCTTCGAAAACGTTATCGAACACGTCGATTTTATCGTAGCCGAGGGTGATCATACCGACCCCCCGGGGAACGTTTGCAACCAAACTGCCCGGCTCAGCAAAGTTGTACGTGTTATTGTTGCGGGCAATATTTTGATACATGCGCGTGCGGCTGCCGTAGCGAGTTAGGCCATCCAGGTCGTAGATCAGGAAACCGCCGGTATTACACTCGGCAATATTGCCCATGTATTCACCGCCGCGCACGTTCTCGATCTCAAAGCCGAAGACATTAAATGCCGCGCGACTGTTGCGAATGATCGCATTATCGGTCTGACCAACGTAAATCCCGGCATCCGAAGCACCGACAGACTCCGCATTCTCAACCAGGATATTCTGCGAATTGACCGGGTATATACCGTAGCGCCCCGACAGAATACTGACGGTGTAATCCGGCGATGTGGTATCGGTTTCAGTGGGGTTTGGGTTATTCGGGTTATGCCGCGCCGGATCGGTACAGGCAACCTGGAGCTTTTCTCGGTAATTTTCTGCCGTCACCGGGTCTTCGTCGGCGGTATTGCGGCCACTCGACCAAAAGGCCCTCACCCGACGCAGGGTGCCGTGATCAACCCCCTGAAGCTTAAAAGCGTCGCCCGGCGAGTCCAGAACGGTGAGGTCCTCGACAACCACCCCGCGGACCGTATTGGCTAAAAAGCCCTCTTGCGAGCTACTCTCCTTGAAGGACAGGATCGTTTCGTTCATCCCCTGGCCTTTGATGTGAATATTTTCCGTGGAGGAAATCTGCAGCCCTGAGCGCAGCTCAAAGTAACCTTCGCTAAATTCGATAGTGTCACCGGGGCGGGCGGCGATCATCGCCGTCACCATATCATTGGTGGCGGACTCTCCCGGCTCAATGACAAACGTTCGGCCGACAACGGGCTCCTGGTCACCGCCACCATTGTCGCCCGGAACATCGCCCGAGCCACCCGACGAACTCGAACCGGAGCCCCCACACCCTGTCAGCGCCGTTAATAATAAAAGTATTCCCGCGAGATACCGCATCATCACTCACTACCTATGGCCAATATAGTTATTCTCATTAATGCATTAGGTGTGCCATAGCAGCTACATCTGCACACCTCAGCAGCAATTTGCCCGAAAGGCTATCAGATACCCACTAATACATAAATTAATAAATTGATGCCGTAGAGGACTGAAAGAAGAAAAATGCGGATAAAAAAAGGGGCCTAAAAAGGCCCCGTAAATTTGGTGTCATCGTATTCGATCACCGCCGCCCATTTCGGCAGTGTCCCGTCATGTGATGTCACCCGTCCCAAAACTGCGACGGCACATCCTTGCTCCAGCTTACTGACGCGTATCAATATCCTTTGCATCGCCGTTTTCTTGCGCACTCGCCGCTTTAACGCTGCGCACCGGCATCAAAGAGTGCCAGGCAACAAGCGCGACTGCGAACGCAAGTAAAAATAGTCCGGGTGTCATAACGGTATACCTTGTTCTCGCTCGGATTCGCCGATTTTCGGCGTTTGTTATACGTTAGACGAGCAGGAAATAATTGGTATACGCAGTTACCACAGTCCAGAGAGTAGGATTGTTACATGCCTCTCGCACAGCGGCAAGCCACTGCGCGAGAGAGAGCGCCCCTACCAGCGATAGCTGGCTTGTAAGGCGAAAGTGCGGGGGTTGTTGATCAAACCGTGGTGCGTGGTCGCCCCGGTGATGGTTTTCGCGGTGGGCGCATCAACACCGTAGACAACGATCAGCTCATCACTGAGGTTTTTACCCAGCAGGGCCAGTTCCCAATCGCCTTCGATAGAGGAGATTGCCAAGCGGCCGTTATAGGTAATGTACGCTTCTTGCTTAATACGGTTATCCATATTCGGCGAGGGGTGGTACTCGTCGGTGAAAATCGCATCCACGTTGGCGCGGAACATCAGGAAATCCCACAGCGGGCGCTCGTACGACAGCAACAAGTTACCGGAGTAGTCGGCAACATACTGGTTGGTCTTGCCGCTGTAGTCACAGTTGATGCCATTGGGGTTGTCCGGAATTTGATCCTGAACACAGGTACCGAACTTGTGGTCCTGGAACTCGAAATCAAGGAAGGCCAAACCACCGGCAAGCATCAGGTTCTCGGTCAATGCCATCCGGCCGTCCAACTCGATACCCTGTGAGATTGCGCTCGCCGCGTTACCCACGTTGAAGCCAAGGGTGCCGTCAAAGACACTGACCTGCAGGTTGTCGAATTCGGTGCGGAATAGCGCAACGTTCAGCTCTGCGGCGCCATCGAGCAGTGTCGACTTAAAGCCCAGTTCGTAACTCAATGCTTCCTCTTCTTCGAATTCGAAGCTACCGATCAGCACTTGCTGGTTAGTGCCTGTTGGCGCATTGGGATTGATCGGCGTGGGATCAGCGCTGGGTGAAGAATTCGAACGAGCGTCGAAGCCACCGGACTTGAAGCCCTTACTTGCCGTGAAGTACGCCATCAACTCATCGGTGGCATCCCACTGGAAGTTGATCGACGGTGCGAATTGCAGCTCTTCGCGCTCGCCCTTGAGGTCGTGACGCTCGGCAGCGAAGCTGACCGCAGCAGCCGTATCCACCTCACCAATAGGCTGGATAGAGCCATCGTCTAAGGCAAAGTTCAGGTTACGCGATGCTTCTTTATTCTCCCAGGTTAGGCGGCCACCCAAGGTCATGCGGAAAGTGTCCGCCATATTCCAAGTGGTTTGCAGGAAGGTCGACGCGATGCTCGATTCGCTGTAGAAGTTACGTGGGGTACGAATACCGCGCAGTGCGTTACCGGCATCACCCACACCCAACAACTCGAAGCCTGTTGCACCGGCTAGTGGGTCGAGGTCACCGCGTGCACCACCCTCCAACAAATCGGCCGCGTTAACAAGCTGCGGAATAATGTCTGAGGGGAGGTAGAGCGAGTCGAAGAAGTCCAGCTCGCTGTACTGGAAGTAGGCGCCACCGATAAATTCAAAGGTTTCTCCAGCGGGCGAGATCCAGCGGAACTCCTGGCTGAACTGCTTGTACTCTTCCTGGAACTCAACCTGGAACAGCGGAGCACCGGTAAAGTCACAGTCACAGTCTTCGTCGTACTCATAACCCATGATGCCGGTGATGGACGTGAACTGATGGTCGTCACGATACCAATCCAGGTTAGCGGTAAAGTTGTAGGTATCGTTGTAACTAAAGTCGCCATTGCTGTGACGCTTACGATCGGCCTTGTTGTTCAGTACGCCTTCATCCGAGTCGATATCAACCAAGGAGCCATTCGGCTGCAATTGAAGAATATTGAGAATTGGCGCCGGCAGAAGACCAACCAAACCACCCAGTCCACCCACGTCAGGAAAGACGGTACGATCCATAATCTCTCCGTAGGTACGTCCCTGGAACAGGAATACATCGGAGTTGGACTCGTAGTTAGTGATGATTTCCGAGTTTCGGCCCACCACGTCGAAGCTACCCGCTTCAACTTTAAACATCGCCGTAACGTTATCGGTGACATCCCAGCCTAGCTTCAAGCGGAATGTTTCTTCATCGCGCTGCGCTTCGTCGCGATCCAGGACGAGGTTTTCCATAAAACCATCGAGTTCGCGCTTACGCGCAGCGAAGCGGTAAGACCAGCGGTCACTGATGGGGCCACTGACAACCAAATCGACAATGCGCTCGTTTTGGTCTGGCTCGTAGGTAACCTGAACGTTACCCTCAAAATCTTCGGTGGGATCCGCTGTTTTGATGTTAATCGCACCAGCGATACTGTTTTTACCTAGCAGGATGTTCTGCGGCCCTCGCAGCACTTCCACCCGAGATAAGTCCAAGAATGGTGCACGCGCCAACTGAGCGCGGCCAAAGTAGATACCATCGACATACATACCTACAGACTGCTCAAAGCCCTGGTTCTCACCAGAGCCGATACCGCGAATGTAAATATCGGTACCGATGCCGGACTCAGACATGGTGAAGTTGGGAACATAGGCCTGCAGGTCTTCTATTTTCGCCAGGCCCGCCTCCATCATTTTCTCACCACCAATGGCGCTCACCGATACCGGCACGTCTTGCAGGCTCTGCTCGCGCAGTTGAGCGGTGACGACAACCTCTTCTAGCACCGGCGCTGCATGGGCGAGACCACCCACCAAGCTTAACGGTAATAAGGCGCTGATCCGTTTCTTCATTGTGACCCTCGTTTTTCAAGAAGTTAAAGCTGTTACCGAGCTCCACGAAAACCCGGCGATATTGTTGTTATCGGTAAGGCGGCAAGAATGTTGTTTTCCTGTTTTTTTACTTGGACGTTCGCTCTCGGCGAATTATGCTCTCGCTCTCTGCAAACCGAACCTCTATAGCATCCCGCAGCGTGAAGTATGCACAATCTTCATGTGCATACCATTGGCATGAATTACTTTTTTTTAATTTTTTTCAGTCAATGTAAAGAAATTACCCCCAAATTCCACGAATAACGGCGACGTTTAGTGGAAAATTACCCACAGCACTCCGATTTTTCAGCCGCTGTCCTCTGCAACCTGAGGGTGCAGGCCCGACACAAGATGAAGGTCTCGCTGCGGGAATGGCACCGTAATACCCGCCTCATTCAGCGCGGAATCCAAGGCCCATAGGTAGGCAGAGCGCGTTGAGCTTTGCTGCGCAGCAAATTCAGGCTTAACCCAAACTAACAGCTCAAAGTCCAAGCTTGAATCGCCAAAACCTTTCATTTGAAGGGTGGGTTGATGCGATGGCGAATCCAACAGGGTTTGATGCTGCGCCGCTACCGCCGCCAAAACAACCTCTCGCAGGCGTTCTTTATCGGTTCCGTAGGCGACGCCAAAGGGAATCCGCAAGCGACAGAAGTTATTGCTCAATGTAAAGTTAGTCACCTTACCGTTCACAAACTCCGAGTTCGGCACCACCACTTCTGCGTTTTCTAGAGTCGTAATTAAGGTTGCCCGAACGCGGATTTCACTGACCACGCCAATCACGCCGCTCTCCAGCTGAACGTAGTCACCGACCTTCAGTGAACGTTCGACCAAAATAATCAAACCGGAAACAAAATTACTGAATATCGCCTGAAGCCCAAAGCCAATGCCCACAGATAACGCAGAGGCGACCAGGGCCAGCTTAGAAAAATCGATACCGACAACAGAGAGTGCGAAAAAACTGCCCAGCACCAACACAACATAGTGGGTGAGGCGTTCCATGGTGTAGAGGGAGCTGGGACTAAAGCCACTGCGCCGCGAGGCAATACCCCTGAGGCTTCGACGCAGTGTTTTGGAAAGCAGCAGCGCAGCAACGACAATCACCGCCCCGGCGAGCAGTGTCCCCAGCGTAATGGGCCGCTCACCCAGCGTGATAAGCGGATAGTTGAGACTACTCTGGACGTTCAGTAGAAAGGCTTCAGGGCTAATAGCGTGTTCCTCACCAGCAAGTACCGCCACGGCAACTTGTTAGATATATAGCGCAGTTGGCGAATTCTACCAGCGATTGACGCTAGCGGCGCCAGCTAATTGTTGCCCCCCACACCACCGGCATAGCGGTATAACGACCGATGGTATCGAGCTGGTTGGTCACGTTATTGTAGTAGTACTCATCGGTGATGTTGCGCCCCCACAGCTGTACCTTCCAAGGCCCCGCCAGCGGCGCAAAGCCTAAGCGCGCATTGATTACCGTATAATCTTCCATGAAAAAGCGTGGATCTTTCTGCAAGGAGGCATTGGTCTCACCCCGATAGCTCAGGTCGCCGCCTATGGAGAGCTCATAGTCGTCGAACAGCGGCAAGGTGTATTCAGCAACAACGGAGTATTCCCATTGCGGGCTGTAATTAAAGGGCTTGCCGCTGAAGTCAAACTCTTCACCGTTGCGATCGCCACTGATGAACTCTTCTACTTCAGTGTCCAGATAGGAGGCCTGAAGGGCGAGGAACAGGCCCGCGAAGGGTGTCATTTTCAAGTCCAGCTCAGCGCCGCGCACGGAGGATTTGGGCGCATTGCGGAGCGCTGGCAACGCCCCGAAAATCGGGTCGCGAAAGTTCGTTACCAGCTGCTTGTCTCGGTAGCGGTAGTCGAATACCGAGGCATTCAATTGCATGCGCTCAAATAAGCGCAACTTCGTTCCCAGCTCTATAGCATCCAGGCGTTCCTGCGTCGCAGGCGCATACTGCACCGAGTCCGAAATATTGATCAGCGGGAAGCTTCCCGACTTGTAGCCCCGACTCAAGCCCAAAAACACCAGCTTCTCCGGCGCGAACTCCCAGTCCACGGCGATGCGCCCGGACACGTTGTCCTCGTGCAGCTCACCAAAAAACCGGCCGGGGCGACGTGTTTCGCTGTCGAGGGTAAAACACCCACCGCGCTCTGCTCTGCCCGGTGCATAACCAGCCATCGGCGCCTGCGCCAGGCTGATCAGCGTTATCGCATTGGCCAAGCCTATCCCTCTGTTCTGGGCTCCCGGTGCTTCCTGATCTGCACCGGGGTTGTCCTCCACATCAACATCGCGGGAACAACCGTTAAACTCACGCAGCTCGTCGGTATAGCGCGCACCAAGAGTCAGCTTCCAGTCCTCAGCGAATTGCCACTCGGTGTTGGCAAAAATCGCCGCCACCTCTGCCGTTTGATTCCCGCCAAAGCCGGAGCGATTGTCCAGCAGTGCAAAGCCGTCACCGAGAAGGCCACCCAGCGGGCCAACCGGGAAGACGATACTGACGTTTTCGTGGTGAAGACGCTGGAATTCATCGACTTCGTCCTCACTGTAGTTCACACCTAACTGCCAAAACAGGTCGTCACCCAATTCGCCGGAAAAACGCAGCTCCGCGTTGTAAAAATCGCTTGTTGCGAACACATTTCGTTCTGTATTAACGGTATCCAGACCCGACTGGGGAATAAAGCTACCGTCAGACTCAAACCGACCCGCCGATAGCAACAGCACCATATCGTGGCGCTCGTCCAACTGATACTCCAGGCGCAGCCCACCCGAGACAAAGCTATCGTTCAGGCGAAAGTTCAGCCCATTGTTCGGCCAGTCGGCCGCCTGGGCATCGCGAGTGTCCGGATCATTAACGGGGTAATTAGCCACGTCAGGGTGCAGGCCAAAATCGCCGAGGATGGCGTTTTGCGACTCAATGGCAATGACCTGAAGCGCTTGCGGTTCTGAGCGATCGCGCCAGCCCGACAGGTGGGTATTCACACTCCATTGCTCGCCCCCTTCCCAGCGCAGCGACAACCGCGCGGCATCGCGATCAACCTCTCCTAAACGGTCGTAGCCGAAGCGGTCGTATTCATTGCCGGGGTCGCGCCCCGTTTTGCCGTTGTAGGCATCACTGCCCGCATAGCGCGTGCGGCTGCGCTGCCAACCCTCTCCCGATTGCGTGGTGGTGTAAGCCAGTCGCGCGAACACGGTATCGGTGACCGGGCCCGACACAAAACCCTCGGCAGCCAGCGTATCGAAACGGCTGTAACTGAGGTCGCCGCCGTATTCGAATTCTTCACTGGGCTTATTGGCAATATAATTGATCGCGCCACCAGTGGTATTGCGGCCGTAGAGCGTGCCCTGCGGGCCTTTCAATACCTCAACGCGCGCCAGATCGAGGTTGCTGCCTTTGCTCATTACCGGGAACGGCAGATTGAACTCGTCAACGTACACACCCACTGTGGCGCTGGCAGTCTGGCTGTTTTCGTTAAAGCCGACCCCACGCAGGGTATAAATAGGAACGTTAAACCCGCCATCCGCGTAGGAAAACCCTGGCAGCAAGCGACCCAGGTCGCGCGTATCGGCCACACCGAGGGCAGTCAAATCTTCGCCGGTGTAGGTGGCAATCGCCAGCGGGATACTGTTGGCCCCTTCCTCTTTCTTCTGGGCGGTGACGATAATTTCTTCAATGTCCAAGCCCCGACTGGGCGTCACGGCCTGGGCCTGTTCGCTCAGACCAAATGCGACAAGGAATAAAAACTTAGGAAGCAGAGAGGGCGTTTGACGAGCCACAAAGATCACCTTTTGCTAACACCGCAACGGTAGCGCGGCATAAAATGACGCGAATGCTAGCAAAATGTGTCGTAAAGCTGGATTTTTTATATAGACCGAAGCGTTATATCCATATAACTAATTATCGGCCAACCGGTTCGTGGCACTGCGCCATTGCCGCAGGAAGGAATCTCGCTGATCCTCACTAACCGCCGCTCGTCCCAGCCACACGCTCAAGATCACCTGCGCAGCCTGCGCGTCTGCCAAGGTGCCAAGGTGAGCCTCGTTGTGATGCAAACTCAAGCCAACATCGGGCTGCCAGCTGAGCCGGTACTTGTCTCCCTTTTCAACACCGAGATACCAACTATTAAAGGTATCAATGGCGCGACGATGAGGTGCTAACTCCTCCTCGCTGTAGCCGTCCGCCAAGCTGTCATCAGTCAATTTGCGAAAACGCTCGGCAGACACCGACAAGCCGTAGCGAATAATAATTTGCTTGGCATAGCTGGGCGTAAGAATGTCTCCCTCCGCGGGCATCGCTTGCTCACCGTCCACCTGTAACTCAGTGTAGGTAATTTCCTTCCAGAGCAATTTATAGGTGTCAGCGGCCACTGTTTGCCAGTTCATGGCCTGAACGGTCCCCGCCACCCCGGCAAGCAGGGTCATTACCACTACAAATCGCCAACCGCCTGCTAATTTACGCATCGTGCACCTCTTCACTTAAGTAACGCAGCTGTTTGCGTCCGAGTAAGAAAAACACTGCCAGCTTCAATACCACCGGCGCCGCAACATAAGCCGCCGTGATCGCCCAATCAGGCGGCACCGACGCTAATTCTGGTTCAAGCTGGCTACCCAGCCATAAATAGCCCACACCAACAGCCAGCCCCATCGCCGCCTTACCCAGCATGCTCCACAGTGCAAATAGACTGGCCGCGATGGCGGTATTCGGTTTTTCTGCCATCAGCTTCTTTGCCAGACCTGTCTGCATCGCTGAGGGAATTGCCTGATCCGCACCGAGCATCAAACCGGTGCCCACACTAATCGCGATAAACCAGTACGCATCGCCTGCCCCAAGCAGTATGGCAAAGCTAAATAAAACCGCCGACAGCACCAACCCGAGGCGCCAGCAGAACAAGCTACCCCACCGCCGCGCGAGACCGTACCACAGCGGCACGGCAAGCAGACCCGCGAGGAAATAGCTCAGAAGCGCTGCCGGAATCATTGCCTCGGCCTCCAACACCTCGCGCATAAACAACACCAGCACGGTACCGGGAATCGCATTCGCCAACATGTTTAAAAACCAGGGTACGGCCAATGCCGACACGCGAGGCTCGGCCAAAAGATGGCGAAAAGGTGCCGCTTCGGTGCCCGGCGGCGGGCGATGACTGCCCTGATATAAAACTGCCACCAAAAGCAGGAGAAGCATGAAGGCCGCCACCGTAATCAGGTACTCCGGTGCAAACACCGCGGGCACCAACATGGCCAGTAGCGTGCCAAACAGCAACATGGCCTCTCGCGCGCTATTAAACGCTAAACGCTGGTCGTCATCCCGGCTAAGCGTCACTGGTAGCGCAAGCCAGGGCACCGTAATCAGCGTCCACCCCAGCATCAACACTACTAATGCCAACAGCAGGCTAACCGTCGGCCAGGGGTGAGGCAGGAATAACAGCGAGGCCGCACTCAGTGTCATGAGCACCCAGCCAGCGAGCCACAATATTCTTCGCGCACCGAGCCGGTCTACCAGCGCGCCAACGGGCAAATCTGTGACAACATCGGCAAGTCGCGCTAAAAAGAAGACCGCTCCGACTAAGGCATAACCATAATTGCCCTGCTCAGCCAGCCACAGCGGCACGTAAATATAAAAGGGCAGCCCAAGGGCGGACAGGGGTAAACCGGGCAAGGCATAGCGAAACAGCCTTCGGGGTTGGGACATGGTAGTATCTCCTTGGATCGCTGAGCACGGACGGGCACAGCCAACACCCTGTTAATTATTTCCCAAAGTCCGTATAAAGTGACATAAGAACAAGGAAAAGTGATCGCAACAGTGAGGGAGTACGTAACTAATAACTCATAAGATCAGAATTGCCCGCACTATGACAACTAAGCAACGAATCGCCATCATCGGCTCAGGTATCTCGGGACTGAG
Organism: uncultured Spongiibacter sp.; assembly: GCF_964011655.1. Lineage (NCBI taxonomy): Bacteria > Pseudomonadati > Pseudomonadota > Gammaproteobacteria > Cellvibrionales > Spongiibacteraceae > Spongiibacter > uncultured Spongiibacter sp. The sequence continues at coordinate 181,336 of NZ_CAXGPO010000001.1, forward strand.
CTGCGCCTGGCTTCTGCAACGCAGTGGCCACGCCATCACCGTATTCGAAAAAGACGATCGCATAGGCGGTCACAGTAACACCGTGGAAATCTCCACAACCGCGGGCACCACGGCGGTAGACACCGGCTTCATCGTGTTCAACGACAAGTGCTATCCCAACCTTGTTAACCTTTTCAAGCAGCTCGGCGTCGACAGCCTCGCCACAGACATGTCATTCGGCGTGTCGCTTGACGACGGCAGACTCGAATACAGCGGCTCGAACTCACTGGCCACTATGTTCGCGCAAAAGCGCAACCTACTGCGCCCTCGCTTTTGGAAAATGCTCTCGGACTTGCTGCGTTTCTACCGAGAAAGCGAAAACTGGATGGAAACCTTGCCTGACAGTATGTCGCTGGGAGAACTACTGAAACGAGAGCGCTTCGGTGCGGGTTTCTGCGACGACCACTTACTGCCAATGGGTGCCGCCATCTGGTCAACGCCGGTAAACCAAATGCTCGCCTATCCGGCCAAAACATTCCTGCGCTTCTGTGAAAACCACGGATTGCTGCAGGTAAAAAATCGGCCGACGTGGCGAACCGTGGTTGGCGGTTCAATCGAGTATGTGAAACGGCTGTCTGCGCCGTTCGAGCAGCACATCAAGCTCAACTGCGGCGTTTCCCGCGTTGACCGTTTCGAGGACCACGTGATTGTTGTCGATGACTCTGGAGAGGCTCATCGCTTTGACCAGGTGGTCTTTGCCTGCCATGCCGATCAGGCGCTCGCGATGCTCAGCCAGAGCAGCGAGGCCGAGCGCAAGACGCTTGGCGCCTTCCGTTACGAGGAGAATCGCGCAGTGTTGCATTGCGATCCTCGTTTGCTCCCCAAGCGACCGACTGTTTGGTCCAGCTGGAATTACATGGGAGACCGCCAGCAAGGTGAAACCAAGGTCTCGGTAAGTTACTGGATGAACGCCCTGCAGCATTTACCATGCGCAGAGCCCATCGTCGTCTCGTTAAACCCGTTGACCGAGCCCCGCGCTCGCCACGTTTTTCGCGAGTTCAGCTATCAGCACCCGGTATTCGATGGCAAGGCACTGGCAGCGCAAACAGACCTCTGGGCATTGCAAGGTCAGCAACGCAGCTGGTTCTGCGGCAGTTATTTTGGCTACGGCTTCCATGAGGATGGCATCCAATCGGGGCTCGCGGTGGCAGAGCGCCTCGGTGGCGGCCTGCGCCCCTGGCAGGTAAAACCGGAGGACGATCGTATCAATCTGCCGCTGCCTGTTGAGGTTAGCAGTTCAGCAGCATGAGTGACGCAAGCAGCGCCCTGTATCGAGGCGAAGTGCTCCACCATCGCTTTCGGCCAGTAAAGCACCGCTTTCGCTACCGTATCGACAGCTTCCTGTTTGACCTGGATAAACTCGAGCAAGACGCCGCGCGCTGTCGCCTGCTGTCGATGAACCGGTTTAACTTGTTTAGTTTTCACTACCGCGACTTCGGCGCTGGCGATGGCCGGGCGCCGAAAGACTACCTCCAACAAACGCTTAGCGAGCACGGTATCGAAGAGCCCCTCCATCGTGCAGAATTACTGTGCTACCCGCGCATCCTCGGCTACACCTTTAACCCCCTCAGCGTTTACTACTGCTACAACGCCAGTAACGACATCTTCGCGGTACTGTACGAGGTCAGCAACACCTTCGGGCAGCGTCATAGCTACTTAATTACTGCCACAGGTGAAGGCCAGAAAGAGATTATTCGCCAGCGTTGCGATAAAGCGTTTTACGTTTCACCCTTTATTCCTATGGAGGCGACTTACCACTTCCGGCTGCGCAAACCAGGCTCCCGATTGGCTGTTGCGATACGTGAGACCGAGGACGGCAAAGCGCTGTTGCACGCTGTATTTCGGGGTGTTCGCCATACACTAAACGACTGGAATTTATTGGGCAGTTTCTTCCGCCTGCCGTTCATGACCGCCAGCGTGATGGTTGCCATTCACTGGCAGGCGCTTAAGCTCTATATCAAGGGTATGCGAATACTTCCCCGCCCCGCTGAACCAAAATACCCTGTCTCTCGTAATGATTCGTAAACCATAAACGTAATCGTTAACGGGATACGCGATGAAGACAGCCGCCATAGAATTACAGCACCAGCTTGGCACCAGCTGGTGGGGAAAACGCCAACGGAACTTGCTGGCAAAGGTGCTTGCACCGCTCGCCAATGCCAAAATCGGTTCACTCACAGTCACTTTACCCAACAAAAGTCAGCTCAGCTTTGGAGACCAACATGACAAGCGGCTGGCACCCAGTGTGATTCTTAATAACTGGAAAGGATTGCGTAAAGCCTTTAGCGGCGGCTCTGTCGGATGGAGCGAAGCCTATATGGATGGCGATTGGGATTGCCCCAACCTGGCTGCGCTGGTGGAGTGGATCGTGGTCAACGAGGAACACTTCGGCGATATGCTGGCGAGCGGCAAAACCAAGCAGTGGCTGCAACGCCTACAACACCGGCGCAACGCAAACAATAAGCGCGGCAGCAAGCGCAATATTGCCTACCACTATGATCTGGGCAATCACTTTTATCGCCACTGGCTGGACGACAGCATGACCTACTCGTCAGCACTATTCGACGAGGGCATTGATGATTTGCGCAGCGCCCAGCACCGCAAATATCAGCGCTTAATTGACGAACTGGCGGTGCAAAGTGGCGACCGCGTGTTGGAAGTGGGCTGCGGCTGGGGCGGCTTTGCCGAACAACTCTGCCAACAACAGGATGTCTCCCTACACGGCATCACCCTATCCAAAGAACAGCTGAGCTATGCCCGGCAACGTATCGCGGACGCCGGCCTTAGCGGCCGAGCCAAATTTAGCCTCACCGATTACCGCGACACCCGCGATCAATACGATCACATTGTTTCCATAGAAATGCTTGAGGCTGTCGGTGAACAGTACTGGCCAACCTATTTCGACACCCTGTATGCCCGCCTCAAACCAGGCGGCAGAGCGGCAATACAGGTGATCACCATTGAAGAAAAACGTTTCGAAGGCTACCGCGACAACCCTGATTTTATCCAGCGCTACATCTTCCCCGGAGGCATGCTGCCCAGCCCTGACATCTTCCGCTCACATGCCAGCAAAGCGGGCTTCGACGTAAAAAGCGAGCTGCCCTTCGGCCTGTCATATGCCAAAACCCTGGCGCACTGGGCGACAGCGTTTAATGCGCGCTGGGAAGACATCGTCCCGCTGGGGTTTGATCAACGCTTTAAACGCATGTGGCAATACTATCTTGGCTATTGCGAAGGCGGCTTTCGCGCAGGCTCGATAGATGTTTATCAATTCGTGCTTGAGAAGCCCCATTGCGCCCCGTAGCCATCATCGGCGCCGGATTGAGCGGCCTGCTTTGCGCAAAAATGCTCAACGAGTGCGGCCTACCCGTCGCCGTCTTTGAAAAGTCGCGCGGCCTGGGCGGGCGACTCGCCCGGCGCAGGCACCCCTGGGGTAACGTTGATATCGGCGCCCCCTTACTTGCCCTGACGCCAGAGCAGTTGCAATACTTCCCCAGGGACGCCATCAGCGCCCAACCATATACCACCGCGCAGTGGCGCGACGATAAATTACTGCCTCAAGCGACGCAAACACACTACACGGCTGCGGGCAGCAACAACCGACTATGCCATGCTCTGGCTGACGGCGTTGAGGTTCGCCGGGGGCAACGAGTGGCCGCCATTCACCCAACATCAACAACGCTGTCATTGCGCGATTACAAAGAGGAGGATCTCGGTGATTTTTCGGCGGTGATTCTCGCCACCCCCGCCCCCCAGGCGCGAGACCTGTTACCCACAACCAGCTCTCTCACCATTGCCGAATCACCCTGGCAAGCGGGCTGGACGGTGATTGTTCAATTTGACGGTGCGTGGACGCCGAGCGAAATAATCGATATTGAATCGCACGCGATACTGCGCCGAATTGTTTGCTTGTCGTCCGCGCCAGGACGGGACCATCAGCACTGCTATTCCATCGAGCTGACCGACGATGCCAGCCACCACTTTGAACAACGCAGCGATAACGAAATTATCGATAGAGTGATGACCGAGCTGGCATCGATAGCGCCCACGCCACCACTGCTACACAGCGACATACAGCGCTGGCGTTTCGCCAGACCGGAAACAGCAGTTATCAGCGACTCACAGCGTGCTGACGACAGCTTGAAAATAGCATTGGCGGGGGATTACTGCGTTGGAGGCAATGCGGAAGGGGCGCTACGCAGCGCCACCTTCGCGGTACAGCGGGTAAAACAGTGGTTGGCCAGCGCCTGTTAGCTATCTACCTCGGCTGCTTTTTTGGCTGCTGCAGCATTGCTGCCGTCAATCCAGGGTTTCAGCAGCTCCAACGCTGTTTTATCGCAGGGCGGCAGATCTTCTTCGCATTCACGCAGCGGCGTCACGCGATCACCCCATTTAATGAGTGCCGCCCCCCAGGTTAGACCTGCACCAAAGGCGGCTGTCAAAATGTGGTCGCCGGGCTTGATGCGGCCCTGCTCAAGCGCTTCACACAACGCAATCGGCACCGTCGCGGCAGAAGTGTTGCCATATTTTTCAATATTAACGATGACCTTTTCTTCCGGCGCCTTCAAACGTTTCATCAGCGTTTCGATAATACGAATATTCGCCTGATGCGGGACCAGCACATCCACGTCTTCAGCAGCCAGCCCGCACTTATCAAGTACGTCCGTTACCGCTTGGCCCATGCCGCGCACCGCGCGTTTAAATATTTCCGGCCCCTCGAAATTGATATCGTAATAACCATCGATACCGGCAAAGCGCTCACGAACGGTACCGGAATCACGCGCCGACAGAATATCGCGCGCGTCGCCATCACAACCCAAACGCTCCGCAAGCATGCCGCTTTCTTCTTCACCTGCTTCAAGGATGACTGCGCCCGCACCGTCGCCAAACAGCACCGCTACATCGCGCATGCTGTAGTCGAGGAAATAGGGGATTCGATCCGCGCCGATTACCAGTACTTTCTTCATTGCACCAGAACGGATCATGGCCGTGCCCACACTTAGACCATAAACAAAACCCGTGCAGGCCGCATTGAGGTCAAAAACCGCCGCATTGGTCGCGCCGATACTGTCCTGCACGAACGACCCCGAATTCGGAATCAGCGTATCCGGGCAAGCGGTTCCCATAATGATCATGTCCAGCTCGGCAGGGTCGAGGTCGGCGGCGGCCAGGGCGCGCTTTGCCGCCATGCTTGCCAGAGTCGCGGTGGACACATGAGAGATTCTGCGCTCTTTGATCCCGGTACGCGTCGAGATCCACTCATCAGACGTATCGAGGAAGGTTGTCAGGTCTTCATTACTCAGCACAGCGGGGGGAACGCATTTACCCCATCCAGTTATCGTCGCGTATGGCATGCACAGGTATCCTCTTCAGTGATGAGCGGCATTATGCCGAGCCAGATCGTTGCTGTCACGCCGCGCATCCAACGGGATATAGAGAGGCAAGCAGGGCCGTTTTGCACCAAAATGATCACTACTTCACAGGCTATACGTATAATCCCTTAGTCGATTGGGCCTTTTTCTGATCATCTGCAAGATTACAGCGTGCTAGCATAGTGACACACAAACAAGCTGTAAGAACCGTGTTGTAAATTCAGAGCGTGGTAAGTATGAAAACGAACAAACGTTGGGGCAATGGCGCCCGAGTAGATGATCTGGTAACCGGCAAGAAACTCCTGCTTGAGGCGGCCGTAAGCTGCTTTGCAGCGAAAGGCGTTAAGTCTACAACCATCGAAGACATTGCCAATGTCGCCAACGTGACGCGGCGGACAGTTTATCGCTACTTCACCGGCAAATCCGACATCATCTCTTCGCTTGTCGATATTGAGCGCAATCGCATGTTCGAACAGCTCAAGGATGTCGTTGCAGAATATAAAGAGGATTTCCCTCGTATGCTGGAAGAGTGTATTTGGTTTACTGCCAACTACCGCCCCGCCGAGGACAACCGCCTGGAAATCACCAGCGGCCGCAATTCCGCAGAGATCATGCCGCACATCGACAACGATGAGTCCGACCGCCTGTGGCGCGAACTGCTCATCGAGCCGCTGCGCAACTACAATGCGCAAACCGGCAAGAGCCTGAGCATTGATGACCTCGTGCCGCTAACTGGACGCTTGGCACTGATTTACCGTCAGCACCCTGTGAGCAAAGCTGAATTCCACGCCAGCATGCGCGCACTGCGCTTCTAATCTCAGCTCCCCCCGCTTTATCTAAACGGCCGCTAGCTTCTAGTGGCCGTTTTTTATTTCTCGCTCTTCTATAGTTAGTTGGCTCATATCACTGCTGCATTGCGCACGCGAATCCAACAAACTAATACGGCCGTATTAGATAAAAATAGTGGGAGCCGATCTATGAATTTTGATTTTTCCGACGACCAGAAAACCATTCAGGACCAAGCTCGCCTCGTTCTGAGCCGAGAATGCCCGCCAGACCGCGCGCGACAGGCCCTTGAGCACGCGAGAGCCTATGACGAAACACTGTGGAAACAGGTGGCCGAGCTTGGCTGGCCTGCCATCGCGATCGACGAAGAATTCGGGGGGCTCGGCATGGGCTACCTGGAGCTGTGCGTCATCGCCCAAGAGCTGGGTCGCGCAGTGGCACCACTGCCCTTTACCGCCTCAGTCTACCTTGCCACCGAGGCGGTAAAACTCTGCGCCAGCGACACCCAGAAGGCTGAATGGCTTCCTCAGTTGGCCAGCGGCGACGCCATAGCCTGTGTTGCCCTGCCCGAAACGCGCAGTGTCAACCACGGTTCCATAAATACCGTCACGGCTAGCAGCGCCGTCTTGAACGGCACGGCTCAGGCTGTTTTGCACGGCCACGCCGCTGATTTCGCCATTGTTGCTGCGCGCGATGACGCTGGCCGCATGGCCTTTTATAAGGCAGACCTCAACCACAGTGCCATACAACGCCAAGTCCAGCCGACAATCGACCCCAGTCAGGCAATGGCCACACTTCAATTTACCGACGCCCCCTCTGAGCCGTTGGGCAGTGGCGAAGATTTCTCCCATTGCTATCAACAGCTACTTGATCGCACCGCCGTACTGCTCAGCTTTGAGCAAGTAGGCGGCTGTGAAGCCGTAATTGATATGGCAAAAACCTATACCGAAGGCCGCTACGCATTCGGTCGCCAAGTTGCCTCTTTTCAGGCGATTAAACACAAGCTCGCCGACATGTTTGTGGCAAAAGAGCTGGCCAAATCCAACGCCTACTATGGGGCGTGGGCCATGACCGATGGCGAACGTGAATTGCCTCTGGCCGCCGCCACCGCTCGCGTCAGCGCAATAAACGCCTACTACTTGTGCAGCAAAGAGAACATTCAGGCCCACGGCGGCATGGGGTTCACCTGGGAGTTTGACTGCCACCTTTACTACCGACGCGCCCAGATACTCTCAAGCGTTATCGGCAGCGCCCCCGTCTGGAAAAACCGCCTCACCGAACAACTGCTAACTGCTTAAGCACCGGAGCTGACAATGGACTTCAAAGATACCCCCGAACAAGCAGCGTTTCGCGCAGAAGTACGCCAATGGCTCACTGCCAATGCGCGCCCAAAACAAACCGGCGCGGGTCGACCCTCCCAGGCCGAACGCTATGAAGATGCCAAACGCTGGTACAAAAAAGTGGCCGACGCGGGATTTGCCTGCCTCGACTGGCCTAAAGAGTATGGCGGCGCTGGCTTGAGCCAGATCCACAAAGTGATTTGGTCTCAAGAAGTGGCCAATTATGCCGAGCCCGATGGCTACTTTGTTATTGGCATAGGCAACTGTGGTCCGGCGATTATGCACTTCGCCAGCGAGCAGCAAAAACAGCACTTGCTACCAAGAATGGCCAGCGCTGAAGATGTTTGGTGCCAAATGTTTTCGGAACCGAGTGCCGGCTCCGACGTCGCCGGGCTGCGCACCAGCGCAGTCAAGCAAGGTAACAAATGGGTAGTAAACGGCCAGAAAATCTGGACCTCTGGCGCCCAGCACTCGGACTACGGTGTTATTTTGTGCCGCACCGATACCGAGGTGTCTAAATACCGCGGCATGACGATGTTTTACATCGATATGCACCAGCCCGGCGTGGAGGTTAAGCCCATCAAGCAAATGGATGGCGACGCGCATTTTAATGAAGTATTTTTCAATGACGCCGAGATTCCAGACAGCCAGCGGCTCGGCGAGATTGGCGGCGGCTGGGGCGCTGCGCTGTTAGTGCTGATGAACGAGCGCCTTGCGATCTCCGGTGTCCAGCCGGACGGCTTCCCAGAGCTCCTGCAATTAGTCAAAACGCTGCAGATAGACGGCGAGCCAGTATCCGACAACCCCTCTGTGCGCGAGCATTTGGCCGATTGGTACTGCCAGCACGCCGGGATCAAGGCCTCCACCAACCGCATGCTCACCGCTGTGGCCAAAGGGGGAATGCCCGGCGCCGAAGCCGCGCTCGGAAAACTGGTCGGTGCCGTGATGAATCAAGACATTGCCAACTATGCCCTGCAATTGCTCGGTGAAAGCGGCCCGGTGATGAACCCCGACTTCGCGCCGCAGCAGGCCCACTTCCAGAAAACCGCCCTGTTCTCTCCCGGTATTCGCCTGGCGGGTGGTACCGATGAAGTCATGCGCAATATCATTGCCGAACAGGTATTAGGCATGCCTCAGGAGCCCAGAGCGGATAAGGGCATGGCATTCAAAGACATCCCATCCGGCAACCAATCTGCTTAGCCAGCATGCACGGAAGTGATAGTCGGTAGCGGCCAGGCCTGTTAACAGGCCCTAGGTAAATGCCGCTACCGACTATTGCGTATACGCAGGAAGATATGACATTGCTACAGTCACTCCAGTATTAAAAATACCGAATCACTGGGGGCTACCATGGCAACGCAATTTTTAAAGCGCCGCTCCAACGCGCAATTATCGGCAAAAAAAGACACCGACAGCATTTTCCGACCTCGGGCCGCCGCCCGCCGTCTTTCTCGCCTAGGCCTCAACCACAGCGAATGGTGGCTGAGCGTGGACTACGCGGAATTCATCGACGCCAGCGCCAACACCGCTCGCGCTTAAGCTCAGCAATTCACGTGATTATCAACACCGATATGCGGTGACACATCAACCAAGGCAACGTGTGCTAACACCGTGCACAGCGCACATTTTTCTACAGCACTTCACTGATTACGGGCTTTTCCCTATACTGCTGCCGAGCCGCTATCACTATGGTTAACACTCGAACAGCGCAACTACTTAAGCGCACAGCAGAGGACACAGTGATGGCAACAGCAGCGAACAGCACAAACTCTATCTTCAGCGAAAATAAGCATCGCGGCCGCCCTATCGATCAATTCCGTAGCAACCGCGATGAGTGGTGGCTCAATGTGAACTACGCTGAAACCATTGATATGAAAGATGCCATTAGCCACCAGGCAATGCGAGTCAACGCGGCGCGCTAGTTTTCGCCGCGCAATTAGGGCGCGGCACTATGATTAACTGGCAAGACGTCGACACCGTTCTGTTAGACATGGACGGCACACTACTCGACCTGCACTACGACAATTTTTTCTGGACACAGCACCTCCCCCGCCGGTACACCGAGATTCATGGCGGCGACCTCCAAACCGTTAGCGAAGAACTGATCGCCCGCATCATGGCTGAGCGTGGCTCACTGAACTGGTACTGCCTCGACTACTGGTCTGAAGAGCTTCAACTCGACATCACCGCGCTCAAACGCGAAATTAGCCACCTCATTCGCATGCACCCCAGCACAGAACGATTTTTGAATGCCCTGCAACGCAGCGGCCGGGATGTTTGGCTGGTCACCAATGCCCACCAGGGCGGCCTCGATATCAAGCTGGAAAAAACCGGCCTTGGTCAGTGGGTTCAGCGCATCATTACCTCTCACGAACTCGCCCTGCCCAAGGAGGACGACACCTTCTGGCAAAAGCTCGCCCAACACTGGCATTACGAGCCCGCTCGCAGCCTGCTGATTGACGATACCGCCACCGTGTTAGACTCTGCCGCTCGCCACGGTATACGCCACTTAATTACCATGAAGCGCCCCGACAGTCGCGCGCCCCTGCGCCAGGGGTTATGCTACCCCGCTATTGAGCATTTTGACGAAATTCTGCCAATACCACCGCGAGACCGAGATTGAGCAAAGACATACAACGCCTTCGCCTGGATAAGTGGCTGTGGGCCGCCCGTTTCTACAAAACCCGCAGCATCGCAAAACAGGCCATAGAGGGCGGCAAAGTGCATTATAATGGCGCCCGCTGCAAGGTAAGCAAGGAAGTAGAAGTGGGCGGCATGCTAACGCTGCGCACCGGCTGGGACGAGCGCGAAGTCGAGATTATCGCTATCTCCGACCAGCGGCGTGGCGCGCCCGAAGCCGCCTTACTCTACCGCGAAACCGACGCCAGTATCACCAAGCGCCAGCAGAATGCAGCCGACCGGAAAGCGCTGGGGGCTGCAGCAGGGGTACTGCGCAGCGAGCGCCCCAATAAGAAACAGCGCCGCCAAATTCACCGATTCCGCGAACAACAGGACTAAACAGCCCCTTATGAGTGATCAAATTCACCGCTTCATTTTCGACGGCAGTGATGTGCGAGGCGTGCATATCCAGATTCAGCAAAGCTATCGCGAGATGCTGGAAAACCACCACTACCCGCCAGCCGTCGCGGCTTTGCTGGGGGAATTCTTGGTTGCCGCAGCCCTGCTGAGTGTCACCATTAAATTTCGCGGCAGCCTGATTCTGCAGGTTCGCGGGGACGGTCAGGTCCCACTCATTATGGCCGAGGCAAATTCCAACGGCGATATTCGCGGCATTGCTCGCGACGCCGGCCAGGCGATCGGCGAGGACTTTCATAGCCTGCTGGGCAACGGCCAGCTAGCCATCACTATCGACCCTGAAAAAGGGCAACGTTATCAAGGAATTGTCAGCTTAGATGGCGCGAATCTCGGCGCGTGTATAGAGGCCTACTTCCGCCAGAGCGAGCAATTGGCCACCCGCTTGTGGCTATCCGCCGATGGCGAAACCGCCGCGGGTATCCTGCTACAAGAGCTGCCGGAGCAACAAAGTGATGCCGCCGTTTGGCAACACCTCACCACCCTGGCCGATACCGTTCAACAAGAAGAGCTACTGACACTCAGCGCAGACCGCTTGCTGTACCGCCTGTACCACCAAGAAACGGTGCGGGTATTCGAGCCCAAGTCGCTAAAATTCGTCTGTAGCTGCAGCCAGCAACGCATGGAATCCGCACTGGTTTCTCTGGGTCGAGAAGAGCTGGAGAGCATTCTCAGTGAGCAGGGGAAAATAGATAGCCACTGCGAGTTCTGCCACCGCCAATTCCACTTTGACGCCGGGGATATTGCCAATCTCTTTGGTGACCCAGCGCCCAACACTCGACATTGAGTGAAAAAAAACCAAAATCGCCGCAGATCGGCGGCGATCAGGGTTAGCGCCGCTTGGCGATTTTTGCAATAATAGCCGCCTTCAAAATCTGGCCACCCGCGCGGGGGGTTTACCCCGATCAACTGTGACCTCCTAATGTCCCCAGGGACGACGTGACAGGAATACCGAGAATGAGTGCTGAAACAACTGTTTATAAAGATTTAACCCCCGCCCAATTAATCGAGCAAGCGCTGGCCCGCGGCGAAGGCCAACTGGCCGACACAGGCGCGCTGGTGGTAACCACTGGCAAGCGTACCGGCCGTTCTCCCGGTGACCGCTTTGTTGTTCAAGAGCCATCAACGGCTGACAGCATCGATTGGGGCAGTGTTAACCGCCCCTTCGACGCCGCCAAATTTGATGCGCTGTGGAGCCGTGTAGAAGACTACCTCGCCGACCACGATCGCTTCGTTTCTAACTTGCACGTTGGCGCTCACGAAGATCACTACATTCCCGTTGTTGTTAACACGCAAACCGCTTGGCAAGGCCTGTTTGGTCGCAACATGTTTGTACGCCCTGAGAAGTACAACCCAAAAGCCAAGGAAGAGTGGACAATTCTGAACTGCGCGGGCTTTGTATGCGACCCCGAGCGCGATGGCACTAACTCTGACGGCTGCGTCATCATTAACTTCGCCCAGCGCAAAGTACTGCTGGCAGGCATGCGTTACGCCGGTGAAATGAAGAAAGCCATGTTCTCTGTGCAAAACTTCCTGCTGCCAGAGAAAGACGTTATGCCAATGCACTGCTCAGCGAACGTCGATGAGCAAGGCAACACCACCTTATTCTTTGGCCTGTCTGGCACGGGTAAAACCACCCTGTCTGCCGACCCTAGCTGCTACCTGATCGGCGACGACGAGCACGGCTGGGCGAAGGGCTCGGTATTCAATATTGAAGGCGGCTGCTACGCTAAAACCATCAACCTGAGCCAGAAGAACGAGCCCATCATCTGGGACGCCATCCGCTTCGGCGCCATCGTTGAAAACGTAGTAATCGACCAAAACAGCCGCACCGCAGACTACGACGACACAAGCCTGACGGAAAACGGCCGCTGCTGTTACCCACTGGAAAACGTTGAAAAACGCGTTATCGAGAATGCCGCCGGCGAACCGAAAACCGTTATCTTCCTGACTTGTGACGTGTCAGGCGTTTTGCCTCCGATCTCTATCCTGTCCAAAGAAGCGGCGGCTTTCCACTTCCTGAGCGGCTACACCGCCCGCGTTGGCTCAACTGAGCTGGGCGCAGAAGCAGGTATCCACCCCACTTTCTCCACGTGCTTTGGTGCGCCCTTCATGCCGCGTCCCGCAGGCGAATACGCCGAACTGTTGATGAAGCGTATCGAAGACTTCGACTCTCAGGTTTACCTGATCAACACCGGCTGGACTGGCGGCTCAGGCGCAGCTGGCGGCACCGGTTCGCGCTTCCCCATCCCAGTGACTCGCGCTGTGGTTGCCGCTGCACAAAGTGGCGCGTTGATCGGCGCAGAAACCGAGCAACTGGATATTCTGAACCTGACTATCCCCAAGGCAATTCCGGGCGTAGACGACAAATACATCAACCCACGCAAGGCGTGGGGCGATGAAGCAGCCTACGACCAGGAAGCCAGCAAATTGGCGAAACTGTTCCAAGAGAACATCACCAAGTTTGACGTCTCTGACGCTATCGTAGCCGCTGGCCCGAAAAGCTAAGCGAATAATAGCCGGATAGCAAAAAGGGCAGCCCTTGGGCTGCCCTTTTTTATGCGCGACGGTTTCATACTGAAACCGCCCGTCACTGCGGCACTTCTCTCTTAGCGTATTACGCGACGGCCAAGTGCTCACTCACGTGGAATAACCGGCGGCGCAGGCCCGTCAATTCAAAGGGCCGCCACTGACCCTCTCGTTGAGAGAGACGGTCGGCCAAGGCATACAGCACTGCCAAATTATGGGTCATCCCCATATGGCTCGCTGGTACCCGTAAATTTTCGCTCTGTTCGCCCGGTTCCTGATGAACGCAGTACTTCCAATCCACAATACCGTCACTGGCGCTATACATCGCCGTAGAAGGCACTGGCGGCGCACTGCACCACTCCTCCCGCCAATTCAGCATGGGGTCATCCATCGCCCCGGGGTTAAGCATTTCGTATAACTTCAACACAGGGCCGGATACACCGCGCATTTCCGGAATATTTACCGGCGAGCCCAGTGTCACCACCTGGCGAATAAAGTCGGGATTCCGCTGGGCAAGGCTGCGAGCATATATGCCACCCAGGCTCCACCCCACCAGACTGACTTTACGCCCATAGCGGCTCGCCAAATCCTTTACATGGCGCTCGAAATTCAGGTAAACCTGCTCGCGCAGCCCTGTATTCAGACCCTGCTCCCAACCATAGGCATCGAACCCAGCTTGACGCAAAGCTCGTCGCATTACCGAGGTTGCGACATCGCTGGTCATAAATGACGGCGCAATCACCACTGGGTGACCGTCGCCTGAAGATAAATGACGGTGAAAACCGCGCATGGAGATTGCCGAAAAAATCTCTGCAAGAGAACGCAACTCTTTCGCGGTACTGCGTGAGGCCGCAGCATTAGTGCTAGTTTCCATCTTTTTCTCTCTTATTATTCGGGTTCGTAACAGCGACCCTGTCATATTATCTAAACAGTATTCGGCGGCACTGGCAATCCTTTCCGTCACCTCCTACCGGCCGTGAGATAATTCGACCCTCTGCGACACAATGTTTGGAAACGTGCACTTTAGTATGCCCTTTCTAATTTTTATGCGTAACGTTCACCCCATACAGCGAGACCGGCGGCCAGCAGTTTGCGCCGTCGCTGATAACACACATTACGGGGCATCCCCCAAGAGAGGAACGTACTATGAGCGACGCAAAAACTAACTTCGTTGAGAAAGCAAACACTGTTGCCAAAGATGTATTTTTGGCTCAACTGGGCTTGGCTGGTAAAGCGTTTGAGCAAAGCCAAGAGCTGGCTAAATTGACCGAAGAAAAAATCAAGGCAACTGAAGCTAAGTACAAAGATCTGTACGCAAAGCGCAACGAAATTTTTGAAGGCCTGGTAAGCCGTGGCGAGCAAGTACAAAGCAGCGCCATTGCCAAGTTTGAAGAAAGCAAAGAGCAAGTTGTTGCCAAGATCAACGAAACAAAAACCGAAGCGACTGCCAAGCTTGAGTCAGTAAAAAGCGAAGCGGTAGACGTGCGCATTAAAGAGCTGCGTGAAAGTCTGGAAAGCAACCTCGAAAAGGTAAAAGGCTTGGTTTCTCGCAAGAGTGAAGATGCTGTAGCAACAGAAGCTGCTGCATCGTAATTGAGCATTTTGGCGGTCACTTTGACCGCCTACCCCCCTAGGTCCTTACCCTAACTATGCTTTGCACGATGCGCCAACTTGGTCATCGTGCTTTTTTGCATCAGTGCGGAGCTCCACTCTCACTGCTGCGCAAAAACGTTTCGCACATTGGAGAATCTTATGAGCAACGACAGCAAGAAAAGCCTGAAAGACGTTTCTTCTCAAGCCGGTGAACTGGCAAAAAGCATTTGGCTGGCTGGCCTTGGTGCATACGGCCGCGCCTACGACGAAGCACAAGAAGTCTACGAAAAAGCAAGCAAAGACAGCCCACGCCTGTTCAAAGAGTTGGTCGACAAGGGCAACAAACTGGAAGTGCAAGCTCGCGAAAAACTGGGCGAAGCCAGCAATATTGGCAAGACTATTTCCATTGAAGAGCGCATCAGCAAAATGCGCGCAAGCCTGGGCTTTGGTCACACTGCCAGCGCCGACGACCTCGAGCGTCTCGAGAAAAAACTGGATGCACTGAGCAAGAAAGTCGATGCACTGAGCAAGGCCAGCAAAGCGCCAGCAAAGGCGGCCCCCGCTAAGAAAGCTGCCGCGAAGAAAACTGCAGCCAAAAAAGCGCCCGCGAAAAAGGCCGCTGCAAAGAAAGCTGCCGAGTAAGCCCTTCGCGACCCGCTTTTTAGCGGGTCGCGTCCTCTCTGGACAAGCGCCCACAGGCGTGTCACTTTAACGCCCTGTCGATGAATATGGGTGGTTAACTCAGGGATGAAAACCCGCGAAAAAATCCTGCTGGCAAGCTTGGCCCTATTCAATGACGAGGGCGAAGCCAACGTCACCACCGTCGATATCGCCAATGAGCTGGACATCAGCCCCGGCAATCTCTACTACCACTTCCACGGCAAAGAAGAAATTATCGAAGAGCTGTTCTCTGCCTTTGAGCTAGAGCTCAGCGATATTCTGCAAGCCCCGCTGCAAAAAAGCCTAAGTCCCCAAGACGCTTGGTTTTATCTGTATATTGTTTTCGAGCAACTGTTTAAGCACCGTTATTTATACCGCAACCTCAACGATATTTTACAGCGCTACCCCGATATCGACCGTCGCTTCCGCAAACTACTCAATCTAAAATTACAAGCTGCCGAAGCCGTTGCCGAAGAGCTGGTCGCCGCGGGAATTCTGGACACCACCGGCACACCACTTTCGCGCCTCTGCGACAACGTCGTACTCAATCTCACATTCTGGCTAAACTACAACAGCCTGAGAGAGAAAAATTGCGCCGACGAGATCACCATCCACCGAGGCGTCTTTCATCTTATGTCGCTGGTTGCCCCCTATCTCACGGCGGACTTCCGCTACTTCTACGACGAGTGCTGCACCCTTTTCGACGTATTAACCAAAGACGCCTAAAACCTCGCCGCGAGCGCGAAGTTTCTGCATAATGTGGCGTTTTTACGCGGTATCAGGCCACACATTATGCAAGCAATTTCGAGTCGTATTGCCCAGGAATTGGGCGTAAAAGAATCACAGGTTAGCGCCGCTGTTAACCTGCTTGATGACGGCGCCACGGTCCCCTTTATTTCTCGTTACCGAAAAGAAGTCACCGGCGGGCTCGACGATAGCCAAATGCGCGAGCTGGAGAGCCGCTTAGGCTACCTTCGCGAAATGGAAGAGCGCCGCGACAGTATTCTTAACAGCATACGCGAGCAGGGCAAACTCAGCGCCGAACTTGAGGCAGACATTCTGGCGGCAGATAGCAAGAATCGACTCGAAGACCTCTATCTCCCCTACAAACCCAAACGCCGCACCAAGGGCCAAATTGCCATAGAGGCTGGCCTGGAACCGCTGGCCAATGCCCTGTTCGACAACCCAAACCTCGACCCGAACACTGAGGCAGTCGCTTACATCGACGCCGAGCAGGGTCTTGCCGACAGCAAAGCCGTGCTAGACGGTGCCAAATATATTCTTATGGAGCGCTTCAGCGAAGACGCCAACTTGATCGCCAAGCTGCGTAGCTACCTTTGGGAAAACGCGCAGCTGAGTAGCACGGTAATGGCTGGCAAAGAAGAAGAGGGCGCAAAATTTCGCGACTATTTCGCGCACAGCGAGCCGCTAAAAAGTGCCCCTTCTCATCGCGCTTTGGCCATGTTCCGCGGGCGCAATGAGGGCATTCTGGCGCTGAGCTTGGTCGCGGGTGAGCCAGATGCCAAAATTCACCCCTGTGAACTGATGCTGGCAGAACACCTATCTCTGCAGGATCAAGGTCGCCCCGCCGACAGTTGGCTACGGGAAGTACTGCGTTGGACCTGGCGAATCAAACTCTACACCCACCTTGAAACCGATCTGCTCGGCCGGCTTCGAGAGCAAGCCGACGCCGGCGCTATCGAGGTATTCGCCAGAAACTTAAAAGACCTTCTACTCGCCGCCCCAGCAGGGCCACGTGCGACCATCGGGCTCGACCCCGGCCTGCGTACCGGTGTTAAAGTCGCAGCGGTTGACGCCACCGGCAAGGTATTGGATCACGGCGCTATTTTCCCGAATCCACCGCAAAATCGACAGGCGGAGGCCGCTGCCAGCCTGCTCGCGATGATTAAAACTCACAATATAGAATTGATCGCCATCGGTAACGGCACCGCCAGTCGCGAGACCGAGCGCTTTGTCAAAGACCTGCTTTCCGCCCACCCCGAACTGGGCTGTACCAGTATCATGGTCAACGAGTCAGGGGCGTCGATCTATTCCGCATCGGAGTACGCGGCGCGGGAATTCCCCGACCTGGACGTAACCATCCGCGGGGCCATTTCTATCGCCCGACGATTGCAGGATCCGCTGGCCGAACTGGTGAAGATAGATCCCAAGTCCATTGGTGTTGGCCAGTATCAGCACGATGTCTCGCAAACGGCGCTGTCTCGCAGCCTGGAAGCCGTCGTTGAGGACTGTGTTAACGCCGTCGGCGTGGACGTGAACACCGCATCACCTGCGCTGTTGTCGCGGGTGTCGGGGCTCAATCAGTCGATATCGGCGAATATTGTCGACTACCGCAACCAGCATGGCGCCTTCCGCAACCGCGCGCAGCTGATGGAAGTTAGTCGCTTTGGGGCCAAAACCTTTGAGCAAGCCGCCGGCTTTTTACGCGTAATGGGCGGTGAAAACCCTCTGGACAGCTCTGCGGTTCACCCAGAGTCTTACTCCGTAGTGGAAAAAATTGTGCAGCGCTGCGGTCGAGAGGTCAGTAACCTGATCGGTGATAGTCGCTTCCTGAAAAGCCTCAACGCCGCCGACTACGCCGACGACAGCTTCGGTATCCCCACCGTCAGCGATATTATTAACGAGCTGGATAAACCGGGCCGCGACCCGCGGCCGGAATTCAAAACCGCCGAATTCAAAGATGGCATTGAAAAGATCTCTGATCTTGAAGCCGATATGGTGCTGGAAGGCGTAGTAACCAATGTGACCAACTTTGGCGCCTTTGTGGATATTGGCGTTCATCAAGATGGCTTGGTCCATATTTCTGCGCTTTCCGAGAGTTTTGTAAAAGACCCTCACAGCGTTGTGAAGGCCGGCGATATCGTGAAAGTGAAGATCATGGATGTTGACGCCGCGCGTAAGCGTATTGCCCTGTCCATGCGCCTGAGCGATCAGGCCAGCGACCACCAAGCCGAGGGCAGGGGCGGCCGCCGACCTGAACGCAGTAATCGCGACGTCAAACAGCAGCAGAAAAAACAGCAAAACGCCCCCGGCGGCACGATGGCAGCGCTCTTTGCTCAAGCGAAACAGGGCAAAGGCAAACGCCTGTAGCGGCTATTGCGGGAGCCGCTCCGGGCAGCTCCCGCGCAGGGCGCTGCCCCCTGGCCGCTGCAGTAAATCATTGCGACTATCCGCAATATTTTCGTCCTGCGGCGCTAAGGCCAATGCACGTTCCAGGGCGTCAAGGGCGAGCTGCGAGCAACCCTGCGCATGCAGGGCGTAGGCATAATTATTCCAGACTGACGCGCGTTCTGGCGCAATCGTAAGTGCACGCTCATAGCTATTTATCGCACCAGCGAAATCACCCTGAGTATAGGCGGCATTAGCCAGGGCCAGCCATGCCAACACGCTGCCTGGCCATTCATTTACCGCGCGCTGATAAAAGTCCATCGCACGCTTAGTATCACCGGTTTCCTCAAAGGCGTGGGCACTCTTCAAATAGGATACAGGCATTGCCGTGACCGGCATCACCGATGCCGGAACCAGCACTCTCGCCCAGTGTTTTGCCCGCGCCCATGTTGCAGCAAACGTTGCGAAACCCAGCCGATAGTACGCCTCTTCCCCGGAGTGCAGGAGCAGGGTAATGGACCTGAGGTCATAACCCACTGCCAGCGCATAATGCCACTGCGGCCACCAGCTCAAACCGAGGTTTTGTAGCACCAAAACCGGGTTACCCGCATTGAGCTCTCTTAATAAGTCTTCGAATTTTGGTGCGAGAGGATAGGGCAGCAAGCCGATGCGTCTTCCCGCGGCTTGCATATCAACCGTTAAACTACCCTTGCGCTCGGGCACAAAACTCATGTCAGCGACAGACTGCTGATCAATGTGAATATCGCGATAATTCGCCACAGAGCTTAACGCCGCGGGACCGCAGTAGTAGGCCTGCTGAGCAACGAAGGGAACATCGAGCTTACGACTATCTGCCAAGTCATTCAGGGTGGCAGGGGGAAGTGCGGGGACACTGCTGCAGGCAACCAGCAGCAGCGCCCATATAACAAGTAAAGAACGCAACGGTCTTTAGTTGGCCGCGTTCACAAAGGGAAAGATGTCGGTAATCCCGAGTACATCGGTAATGAAAAACACCAGCACAACAAAGGCGAGTAAACCCACCGCACCAGCACCGGCGGGCATATCGTCCATGTTCGCTTTTAGGCTGGCCAGCTCATCTGCCGTCAGCGCATCGATGCGGGTATCGACATCGTCGATAGAGATACCGAGGTCAAGCAAGCGCTCGCGAACATCGTCGCGGTCGAGCGCCGACTTCAACGCCGCCTTGTCCTCTGCAAGGCTGTACTCACTGATCGTCACCGACGTATCGACCATGGCCGCAGAGGCCGTCGTCGCGGCCATGCCCATCCACGAGAGCAATACACTCATAAAGATCGCGGCTAACTTTCGTGATTTATTAAATTTCATACTCTCTCCCATTTTTTTCGAAAAAGATTACCTGCAGAGCTGACCGTGAAACGCTCCGCCATATCGTCCAGCGTTACGTGCTAGCTAGCCCTCCGGGTTTTCCAGCACCAGCTCGCCATTAACAACAGGAATCTGCTCGCCCGGGCGCTGCGCTAAGGTAACTGTGCCCGCCTCACCATCAAGACTATAGCTGACTTCATAGCCAGTGACGCGCTGCTTAGGATCTTGCAGGGTTTGGCAGCGGCGCTCTGTGCGGGTTTGCACATTCTTGCTCTGCATATCTTCCTGAATACGCTTGCCCGCGTAGCCACCTGCAGCCGCCCCCGCCACTGTCGCGAGCTTTTTACCGTTCCCGCCACCCACTTGCTTACCGATAACCGCGCCGAGTACAGCGCCGACTACCGTGCCGGCTATTTGATTGCTGTCGCGGCTCGGTGCCTGCTCCTGCACCACCTCGTCGTAACACTCTTCACGGGGGACAAAATAGGTTTCGGTAATTGGCTCAACAGACAATACCTGCGCATAGCGCGGCTGCGACTCCAAGTAGTGGTAACCGCCATAGCCACCCGCCGTGGCCAGCGCAACCGCACCAACACCAGCGGCAACAACTGCAAACTTAGACATTGTTATCTCCTCTTACTGATACTTCTCTGACCAGCGAGCGCCGACAAAGTGCGCCGCTAAAAGGAACAACAATTTACAGTCGCCGTTCAGCTGCGGTTCAGCGACATCTTTGCCTGCTGACAACTACAGTAAGATCACTAAGTAGATAAGTATTTCACTCAGTTGCTGCGCCGCCCCCAGTGCATCTCCGGTATACCCTTGTATACGGCGCGACAAATACCGCCCAAAACCCAGCCGAAAGCCCCCCAAAATCAGCAACAAGAGCAGCCACTGCGAGGCCTGTGCAAAGCCTGATAACAACAGAACAGGCAGCCCTGCCAATAGCCAGTCACGCAGTGATAGCGCGGTCGCCAGAGGCTTCGACTTTCCTTCACCGCTCACATAGGGCATATCGATCAGAAAGGAGATGGCCAACCAACGGCTCACCACTTGCGCGATAAGGATTCCGCCAACCGCTTGGGCGATCGGCATCGCCGCCAAGCTCGCTGCCTTAATGGCTAGCACCATGAATAACGCGGCGGTGCCATAGCTGCCGATGCGCGAGTCTTTCATGATGCGCAGCACGTCATCGCGGCGCCATCCGCCGCCAAAGCCATCGGCGCTGTCGGCCAAACCATCCTCATGAAAGGCGCCTGTCAGCAACAAGCCCACTGCCATACTCAACAGCACCGCCAACAGCGGGTTATTAAACAGCGCAAAAAAAACCAGCAAGGCAATAGCCGTTACGCCACCAATCAGCAGCCCCACGAGAGGAAAGTAGCGCGCTGTACCATCAAGCTTTTCGGGGCTGAAGTCAGGGTCTTGGGGAACAGGAATACGACTCAAAAAGCCCAGCGCCAGCAGGAATATTTGCCACTCGCGACGCAGTGACGCTTTATCAAAGGGGGGCATAGGAGAGGGCTCAGTGATTAAAAACCCTGCGATTCCAGCACAGGCAATTAAGCCCTGCAAGGGCAGGGCTTAACAGGGGGCCTATTGAACGGTGATACGACGCGGCTCCGCCGCGGCAAGTTTGGGTATGTGCAGCGCCAAGACGCCGTTTTCTACCTTGGCAGCAATCTTCTCCTGATCCACGGTATCGGGCAGCGAGAAGCGGCGAACAAATTCTCCTTGCCAGCGCTCGTTTACCGCCAACTTTGCGTCGGCATAGTCGATAGTGCGCTCGCCCTTAACCGTTAGCACGCCACCGTCAACGCTAACCTCAATCGCCTCTCGACTGATACCGGGAACATCCATACTTAGCAGGTAGGCGTCGTCCGCCTCACTGATATCCACAGCAGGCGCCCATGCACGACGCGCCTTCTCGGCCGGCTCACCGCGGCTATCAAAATTGCGGCTTAGGTCTCCAAATAATGTGAAGGGCAGATAGCTATTCATAAAACCACCTCCAATAACGCTTCAACGCAATTTCAGCTTTCGCTGTTGAACATTATCTGGGTATTGGCGTCGCATATTTCAAGTGCATGTCGACACGCTATTAGCTCTGCTACACTTGTCGCGCAGCACAAACTCCTCTTTTTTCTGGTTAAAGGACAACGATATGAGCATCCAAGCTGGCGATAAAATCCCCGACGTTACGCTCAAAGTTATGGGCGAAAAGGGCCCCCAAGACATCACCACTGGCGATATATTTAGCGGTAAGAAAGTTGTGCTGTTTGCCGTGCCCGGTGCCTTCACCCCCGGCTGTAGCCTCACCCACCTACCTGGCTATGTCGTGCACGCTGACACAATTAAAGCCAAGGGTGTCGACAGCATCGTGTGCATGTCGGTCAACGACGCTTTTGTGATGGATGCCTGGGGTAAGAGCCAAAACGCTGAACAGCTGCTCATGCTCGCCGACGGCAACGCAGAACTCACCGCCGCACTGGGCCTGGAAATGGATGCCAGTGGCTACGGCATGGGCAAACGCAGCCAGCGCTTTGCGTTGATTGCAGAAGATGGTGTCGTAAGCTTTATTGCCGTCGAGCCAGCCGGTGGCGTCGATGTCAGCGCCGCTGAAAAGATTATTGAACAGCTGTGATCCGGGAATGAATAGTGTTGAGCACCGCCCCCAGGTGCTGGTGTTCGACAGCGGTGTCGGTAGCCTGAGCATCGGCGCCGAAATCCACCATTTGCTTCCCGATGTTGACCTGCTCTACGCGATGGATCGCGGCGGCTTCCCCTACGGCATGTGGCAGGAGGATGCACTGGTAGAACATATTCTCCAGCGTATTCACACCTTGCTACAGCGCCATCGCATCGATATCGTGGTGGTCGCATGCAACAGCGCCAGCACTGCCGTGCTACCCAGTTTACGACAGCAAGTCTCCCTTCCTGTTGTGGGTGTCGTGCCCGCCATTAAGCCTGCCGCCCTGCAAAGCAAAAGCCGTGTTATTGGCCTGCTCGCCACGCCCGGCACCATAAAACGTCGCTACACTGCCGAGCTAATCGACACCTTTGCCAGCGACTGCACCGTGCTATCGGTAGGAGCAGAAGCGCTGGCACCGGCGGTGGAAGCGTTATTCTGGCAGGACGAGGATTCCCCTGACGTTTGGCAGAGTGTGGCAGCGGCATTTCACCAACACCCCAGCGCAAAAGCGCTGGACACAATTGTATTGGCCTGCACCCACTTCCCACTGGTTAAACCACAACTAGCCAAACACCTCCCGGGAATCAATTGGATAGATTCTGGTGAAGCCATTGCCCGGCGAGTGAAAGATTTGCTTGAAAATAATCGCTACATTCGCGGAGGCAAGGGGCGCCAACGCGCGTGTATTCTCGGGGCAGAAGCGGCCAGCCAGACTCTGGGCGATAAGCTCGCCACCCGCGGCATTGAACTCATCGCAGATTAAAGCGCTCAGCCTCGCGGTTATAACGCTCCACCGCCGCCGACATCTCCGCCATCGCAGTATTGTAACGAGCGATGCGCTCTAACCGGCGTTGCGCCGTGTCATACCCGGTTCCCTTGGCAGTTTTTTCCATGGCGTCCAGGCACTTTAGGTAACGGCCTTGCTCGTCGACATAACGCTCGAGTTGCTGGCGCAGCTGTTGCATCTCGTCGCGGCTTGCCGCCTCGCCATCGGGGAACTGCTTGGGCGGCGCAGGCAGTTTGCAGGCCGCCCAGCTGGATAGGGGCATCAGGCAAACGATCCAAAGCAGGATGACTGCGCGCTTCATTGCATCTCCAGAAAGAGTAGGTTGCGCACTAGTATAGCTGCTACCCATACAAAAAAGGGCGCCCAGTTGGGCGCCCTTTTCATTTATCTGACCAGATTCACACTTGCCCTTACAGCGAGCGTGGGTCGAAGCCACCGGCATAGAACTGAGAATACCATTTGCGGAATTTCGCGATAGGGCCATCGCCGTCACACAAAATTGGCAGTGGGCGATAGATCTTGTTTTCCCAGATGGGCTTATCTTCCTCAAGCTGGCCAACGATATTGGCGATAATCGCCGCGTTCACACCACCTTTCTGTACTTCACCGTTAACCTTGGGCTGGGTGAAAGCAAAACGTACGTGTACCGTCTCTTGGTCGATCGGCGTCGTGAGACCCATCAGGAACGTATCGGCAATGCCTTCAAACTTAGTAAAGCCCTGGCCTGGACCAGCGCTACCAGTGTGAATAGCACCGCGAACTTCACCGCGCGGCGTGGGCATATTCGCCTTTTGCAGGCCGCGAACCATTGGGCCGTCATAGGTTGTTTCCCACTCAGGGAAAGAGGCCGTACCGTGAACGTATTTAAAGTGAGCAGGGTCAGCGGCATTTTCCGCCATTTCCTGAGAGTGAGTATTCAGAATCCACTCGTAGCGATCCAGCGGCGACCAATCATCGGAATTCGCTTCCTCGTGTTCGATCACTTCCCACATGGGCGACTCACCTTCAGGGTGGTACCACGCCCAGATCACCTGATTCACTTCACGCACGGGGAAAGACTTCAGGCACTTCTGGCCGGCAATCTTAGGCGGCATATTCTTCGCGTAAGGAACCTCAACACACTCGCCCTCGGGGCTAAATTTCCAAGAGTGGAAAGGGCAGACAATGTTATTGCCTTCAATACGGCCACCGCCGGTACCGGAGCGCTCGTGAATACCGTGGCCCAGGTGAGCACCAAGGTGGGGACAATACGCTTCCATCAATACCGCGCGACCAGCCTCGGTACGAAACAGCACCAACTCTTGGCCGAAGTAATGCACAGCGCGGGACTGGCTGGGAGCCAGTTCGTCAGAAAAAGAAACCGCAAACCAACCATAAGGCATGGGCATTGGGTAGCGTTTTACGGTAGTTGTTGTGCTAGTCATTGGCTTGTCCTCAGCTCTAACGCATTAAGATCGCCGCAAGGCGGCTAAAAACCCTATAAAAAGAAGGCCTATTCACGGCTTCCAGAGTAAACGTTGCCAGCAGCCAGACAATGACAAAATGAGACATCCCACTGGCAAAATACGACAGTGGGGGATTCTAAGGCCAATAAAAAACGGTCTCTTCGCTACTGGCGCCAGCTGCGAAGCTTCTCCATAAACACATCGGCGCCCATGCGAATTAGCGACTCATCAGCAGAACCGGGCTTGGCACCGGTGTAAATAATGGCTTCTTGTACAGCGATTTCCTTGGCGACATCTTCCAGTGTTTGCTGGTCCACCTCTTCGCCATCAGCCGTTTCAATACGCCCCTCGGCCGCCGCACGGATCTGCGCCGCCTGCTCACTGTCTGGATCTATCCCCGCACGCCCCATCACCGCTATGGCAGCAAAACGCTCACTGGCCTGGCGGTGTGAAATCGCTTCACCCTGCGCATTATAAGCACCGTCGTTGGGCTTATCCGCAATTTCTGGCGATTGCCCCATGCTTATGCGAATCATCGCCGCCTCTTGCGAATAGGGGTCGACACCCGCTTTTTTGACCGCCGCCTCTACAGCGACGGCATCTGCTAATGCGCTGGCCGATATCGCCTGACCAAAGCGGTTGTAGACCCGCCAATCGGCACGCGCCTGGGCACCACCTGCGTTGCCCTTGGCGGCGTAGGTATCGCCAGTTTTTTGCTTGTTTTTACCGTGAGCATGCCCCTGTGCGGGCTCTCCCGGTGCTTTATTCTGGCCGGGCGCATGGGCCTTGCCGTAAGCATTGCCATTTCCGGGTTCAGCTTGCACAAGGCTTGCGCAGGCAAGCAGCATTACAATCGCCAGGCTGTATTTCATAAACACTCTCTCAACATGTTATTGCTTACAGGCTACCCGCCCGCAGGCTGTGATAATATCGACGGATGACTACAGCCACTCCGCCACTGCAAGATCGATTTGGTCGCCAGGTAGACTACCTGCGCCTCTCCGTTACCGACCGCTGCGATTTTCGCTGCGTCTACTGCATGGCCGAGGACATGACCTTTCTACCCCGGCGCGACATCCTTAGTCTGGAACAACTCTACGACATTGGCGCCGCATTTGTGCAATTGGGTGTCACAAAAATTCGTTTGACCGGCGGCGAACCGCTGGTGCGCCGCAATGTGCTGTCTCTGGTGGAGCGCTTAGCGTCGCTGGACGGCCTCGAACAATTAAATATGACCAGCAATGGCGCCCAGCTGGATCGCTATGCTGAGCCCCTGTATCGCGCGGGCTTAACCGGCATCAATATCAGCCTGGACAGCCTCCGCGAAGATCGCTTTAAAGAGCTGACGCGCGTTGGCGAACTGAGCAAGGTATTGGCCGGCGTCGACGCCGCCAAAGCCGCCGGCTTTGAGCGGATTAAATTGAATGCGGTCATTATGAACGGCCGCAACGACGACGAGATCCTGGACTTGGTGGATTTCGCCCGTGACCGCCACGTCGATATCAGCTTTATTGAAGAAATGCCCCTCGGCCATATCAGCGAGCACGACCGGGCCCTCAGCTTCTGTAGCAGCGACGAAATTCATCAGCGCATAAACGCGCGCTACCCACTTACCGCCAGCGCGGAAACCAGCGGCGGTCCGTCGCGCTATTACCGTATGGCTGACAGCGCAAGTCGGGTTGGTTTGATCTCGCCCCACAGCCACAACTTCTGCCATCTCTGCAATCGCGTGAGGCTGACCGTTGAGGGGCGTTTATTGCTTTGCCTGGGCAATGAATACTCCGTCGACCTCAAAAGCGTTCTGGAAAACCAGCCAGAGCAGCTTCAGCAACGTATTATCGACGCCATGGACATCAAACCTGAGCGCCACCACTTCGACCTGAATGACGAGCCTCAGATCGTGCGCTTTATGAATACCACTGGCGGCTAAGCGCCATGCAAGCGCAGCAAATTATCGAGCAGCTTAAACTGGAAGCCCACCCCGAGGGCGGCTATTTCAGGCGCAGCTTTACCCACCCACAAACCACTGGCGACGGTAGTGCGCAGCGCCCGCTGATGAGCAGCATCTATTATTTGCTCACCGCCGACAGCGCCACTGGCTACCTGCACCGCAATCGCAGCGGCATCCTGCATTTTTGGCAGGGCGGCTCCCCCCTTCACTACACGCTCTTGAAAGAAAACGGCGATGTTGAGCACCTCGTCATGGGGCCGGACCTCGAAAAGGGGCAGCATCTGCAGCTCTATGTGCCCGGCGGATGGTGGAAAGCCTCCCAGCTCAAAGAAGGCGACTACGGCTTGATCTCCGAAGCGGTTAGCCCGGGCTTCGACTACCGCGACCATGAATTTGCCAACGCCGACGATATTCAGGCAGGCTACCCACGGCACTGGCAAGCTCTGCAGCAACTAGTGCGGCCCTAGGCAGCGAACACAGGACTCTGTATGAATACGGCGAGACAAGCCATCGATGAACTGATTTCACAGCTGGCCGAGCAGGGCTACATCGCCAGCGAGCAAATCGCTACCACCCTGCACCTTGCCCGCGCGCTCCAGCGCCCTATTCTGATTGAGGGGCCGCCCGGCGTTGGCAAGACCGAGCTCGCCAACGCCAGCGCGGCGATGCTCAAGTTACCGCTGTTTCGACTGCAGTGCTACGAAGGTTTAGACGAAAGCAAGGCACTGTACGACTGGAAATACAGCAAGCAACTGCTCTATGTGCAAGTGCTAAAGGAGCAGCTACAAGGCATTCTTGGCGGCGCCAACGACCTGTCCGCAGCCGTGGAACGCCTGCACAACTTCGATGACATTTTCTACTCAGAGCGGTTTCTGGAACCTCGCCCTCTGCTCAGCGCGCTGCAAAGCGATGACGGCGCCGTACTGTTGATCGATGAAATCGACAAAGCCGACTACGAATTTGAATCGCTGCTGCTGGAAATCCTCGCCGACTTCGCGGTCACCCTGCCGGAAATTGGCACCCTGCGCGCCAAACACAAGCCGCTGGTGCTTTTGACCAGTAACAATACCCGCGACCTCAGCGATGCGCTCAAGCGACGCTGCCTGCACCTGTACATCCCTTTTCCCGAAGCAGAGCTAGAGAGCCGCATCGTGCAAAGCCGGGTGCCAGACGTCGCCGACAGCCTGCGCCAACAGCTGGTCACTTTTGTGCACGGGGTTCGCCAGCTCGACCTGAAAAAACAACCGGCCATCAGCGAAACGATCGACTGGGCGCGCAGCCTGCTTCTGCTGCATGCCGACAGCCTGTCCGCCGCACTGGTTGATGACAGCCTGAATGTGCTGCTGAAATACGAGGAAGATATCAACATCGTGCGGCCTGAAATCACCCGCCTACTCAGCCAGCGTTACTGAAACAACGTGGAAGCCATCTTACTGCAGTTTATTCGCCACCTGCGTCATGCCGGGGTCGGTATTTCCACCGCAGAAACGCTAGACGCCATGCAAGTTGCTGTCAGCCTTGGCTATGGTGATCGCCAGCTTTTACACGACGGCTTGGCGAGCTGCCTAGCGAAGTCAGAGGAACAACGTCAGTTGTTCAGCCGCTGCTTCGCCCAGTTCTTTGACCTGGCAGAGACACCTAACGACACCACACACACCGTCGACCCAGAGGCACAACAAGACCGCAGTGCCGACGACGGCGAAACCGCGGGCGAGGGAGAGGGCCAAGGGCAGGGTGGCGGTGGCGGCATGGGCAGCGATGCACTGCGCGCGGAGCTGATGCGCGCCGCAGGCGACGTCGACCTGGCCGCAATGCAATACCCCACCCAGCGCGGCATATACCGCCGCCGCATCCTCGATGCCCTCAATGACAGCGGCCGCCGCGAGCGTATCGCCCAATTGGCCAGTGGCAGCCCACCAGAACAACAACAGGCGCGGTGGCTGGAACGCGAGCGCGAAACGCAACTGGCACAACTCAGCGAACTGCTGGACCGACAGTTATTGCTCAACAACAATGCCGCTACCCGCGAGTTTCAAGAAACCTTAATGCGCGATAGCCAGCTGTCGGCACTGGACACCTACTACCGCGACCGCCTGCCGCCGCTGATACGCAAACTAGCCAAAAAACTCGCCGCCAAGCACCGGCAGCGTTATCGGCGCGCCAAACGCGGTCGCCTAGACCTCGGCAAGACCTTGCGCCGCAACATCGCACTCGGAGGGGTTCCCTTCCATCGCTACTGGAAAAGCACCCGCCGCGAAAAAAGCGAAATTTTTGTGCTGTGCGACCTCAGTGGCTCAGTTAGCAGTTGGTCGCAAGTGCTAATGCTGTTTATGCAGGCCCTGGCCGACGTACTCCCCAACACACGCAGCTTTGTTTTCTGTGGCGAAAGCGTTGAAGTCAGCGAGCTATTCCGCCAGCACGATGCCGACGAGGCCCTCGCGATTATTCAGCAGCGCCACGGCATGGGCAGCAGCGATTACGGCCGCGCACTGAACAGCTTTCGCCAGTTAGTTGAAGAGCGCGTCAATCGTCGCAGTACCATCATTATTCTCGGCGACGGCCGGGGCAACGGCGGCGACACCGGCATTGCCGCACTGCGAGAACTCTACCACCGCGCCCGCCTGGTGCTGTGGTTCAATCCAGAATCCCAGGGCCGCTGGAATACCGGTGATTCGGAAATACGCCGCTACCAGACGGCGTGTCACTACGTGGCGGAATGCGGTTCACTGCGCAAGCTCGAGCGCTTGCTGGACGAGCTGCTGACACTGATTCGGTAAAAAACGGCAAATATTGCCATTAGTTTCGCAAGCGGTCGTGCCGAGCGCGAACAAACTGTTTACTATTAGCCCCGCCGACAAGCAGGAATCCGCGAGTCATCATGAATAAGTTCAAGCACTTTATCGGCCAGTCATTTATTGGCGGCATCCTTGTTATAGCCCCGATTGTTATCCTGTTACTGGCATTGCGCTGGGCGGTAAATGCCGTGCAAAGTTTGATCGCGCCGCTCACCGAGCCACTGGTGAAAATTAGCGGTGCGCCACCTGCTTTGATTGATGTTGTTGTTATTGCACTGATTTTATTCGCCTGCTTCGTGGTGGGTACCTTGGTCGCCACCAGCGCCGGTCGCTTCGCTCAGGGCTTTATCGACCGCCACCTGTCACGTTTCGCCCCCGGCTACCGGCTGATCCGCGACATCCTTCAGCAAATGTTTGGCAACGACAGCAACTCGCCCTTTACCCGCGGCGAGGTCGCCATCGTTCAGCTCTACGGCCGCGACGTTCCCACCCAAGCCACCGCCATCGTCACCAGTCGCCACGACAATGGCTGGTTTAGCGTATTCGTTCCCACAGGCCCCAACCCCACCTCGGGCTTTGTATATCACCTGCCCGGTGATTGCGTTACCTTGCGGCCGGATATAAAACTCGACGCGGCATTTAAATCCATTATTGCCTGTGGCGCCGGTTCCGCTGAATTGGGCGTGTGTCGCAATAACGACTTACCACTGGGCGCAGAGTAGGACCCAGCATGAGCCCCCAGCGCCTGATGATGCCCGTCGTCAAGGTCTGCAGCTTTACCATCGCCGTCTTCGGCCTGAGCCTGATGCTGCCACTGGCGACCGCATGGATTTACAGCAGTGACAACGCCGCGGCCTACACACTGGTGCTGCTCGTCTGCGAGAGCCTGGCACTGGCCGGCGCCATAGCCACCTGGAATTACCAGATTCACGCGCTCACGCCGCGCCATATGTTCTTAATTACCAGCGTGAGCTGGCTGCTGATGTCCCTGCTTGGTGCCTTGCCGCTGCTGTTAACCGACACGGTGTTCAGCCTTAGCGATGCCGTTTTCGAGTCGACATCAGGGCTGACGACAACCGGTTCAACGGTGCTTACCGGCCTGGACAATCTGCCCGCCGACATCCTGCTGTGGCGCTCCATGTTGCAATGGATAGGCGGCCTCGGCGTTATTGCCATGGCCGTGGCGATACTGCCGTTCTTACGCGTTGGCGGGATGCGCCTTTTTCAAACAGAGTCCTCTGACTGGTCAGACAAAGCGCTGCCGCGCGCCAAAACGATGATCAGCCGGATCATCTATTTTTACCTGGTACTCACCGCGCTGTGTACCGGCGCTTATATGCTGGCCGGAATGGACAGCTTCCACGCCATTAACCACGCGATGACCACGCTATCGACGGGCGGCTTTTCCACCTCGGACAATTCCTTCGCTCAGTTCGACGACCTGGGAAGCCACTGGGTGGCGATTGTGTTTATGATGATCGGTGCGCTGCCGTTCACCCTTTATGTGCAATCGCTGTCACAACGGCGCTGGCTATTGTGGAAAGATCAGCAGCTGCGCGGCTTCGTGTTGATCGTCATCGCTGCCTGTTTAGTCCTCAGCCTCTACCAAATACTGGTGAATCATCAGGCGCCGCTGCGCGCCCTCACACTGTCCAGCTTTAACCTTATCTCGGTAATCAGTACGACCGGCTTCGCCAGCGGTGACTACAGTCACTGGGGGCCATTTGCCGCCGCACTGTTTTTCTTCGCGACGTTTATGGGTGGCTGCTCGGGCTCTACCAGCGGCGGGGTGAAAATGTTTCGCTTCCAGCTGCTCGCCATTAGCCTGAAGGAATCGCTTTCACGGGCCCTGCACCCCCGCGCGGTCGTACCGAGGCGCTACAATGGCCACAAGGTAGACGACGCGATTCTTCTGTCATCCGTTGCCTATTTATTTGTCATGCTGATCAGCCTGATGCTGATTACCTTATTGCTCAGCTTCAGTGGCGTCGACTTCGATACTGCGCTCACTGGGGCCAGTACCGCACTGATGAATGTTGGTCCGGGGCTGGGGGAGTTGATCGGGCCCGCTGGCAACTTCGCCAGCCTGAGTGATGCCAGCAAGTGGATTTTAAGTGTGGGAATGCTACTCGGACGCTTGGAATTTATTACCGTGTTGGTGCTGTTCACCCCCGCCTTCTGGCGCAGCTAAGTTTCACCGCGGCCAAAACTCAGGCGAACCAGCTCACTGCCAATGGCACAAACAGGGCTGTGAACGCGCCCGTCAGGCACAGCGCCAAACTGGCAAAGGCACCGGCCACCGGGCTGCGCTCGAAGGCGCGCGAGGTACCAATGGCGTGGGCCGCCAGCCCCAGGCAGAAGCCCCACAAACGGTCATCACGGATATTTAGCCGCTCAAACAACCAGCTGATTGTGGTGATACCCGCCACCCCGGTGAGAATCACTGATCCAACGGCAACCGACGTAATACCGCCAATCTCTTCAGTCACTGTAATCGCGATCGGCGTGGTGATCGACTTGGTCATCAGCGACAGCAGCGTTTCCTGTGTCGCCCCGAGCCACCACGCTAACAACAACGCCGAGGCGCATGCAAACGTCGCCCCAAAAAACAGCGTGACTAATAAGGGGCCAGCAAGCTCGCGGAGCAGGGGTAATTGCCGATACAGCGGCACTGCCAATGCAACCGTGGCGGGCCCCAGCAAAAAGTTAAGCCAGTTAATATCCTGATAGTAGGCAAAGTAATCAAGCTGCAGGGCTTTTAAGGCGACAGCAATCAATACGGCCCCGCTAATCGTCGGGTGCAACATCGCCATTTTGCCACTGCGAGTGTAGGCCCACATTGCGCATTGATAGGCCAGCAGGGTTAATGTCAGCCCAAACAGCGGGGTGTGCATCAGCTCAGTCATTTCCTTGCTTCCGACCGCGCGTTAGCATTTTCAATAACAGGCCGCAGGCAATCATCGTCAGCACGGTGCCAACACTCACCGCAGCAATAAAACCCGGCCATTGATCCGCAAAGCCAGCGCCAAGGAAGAACACACCCGCCGCTGGTGCCATCAACAGCATCGGCAGCAACTCAATCAACCGCTGACTACCTTGACTCAAGCTCTCGGGTACGGCGTCGTCGCGCAGCGCGCCGCGTACACAAAGCAGGATAAACAGCAAGAACATGCCCAGCACCTGCCCCGGTAAGGGCAAGCCCAATACCCGCTGCAGCCATTCACCGGCTAATTGGCAGGCAAATAAGGTGAGAAATCCCGCCAGCATTAACGGCGTACCCAGGGCAGGGCGCTCGCCACGGCGGCCAAGGCTAAACCGACAAAGGCGATCAACGACCAGGTTGGCATGCTCATGCCGAACATGGTCCAGACCACTTCTGCGCAGTTGCCATCACCCATCAGCAGTGTGCTGAACGCCTCGCTCATTGGCAGATTCTCAAACATGTATTCCAAACTCGGACCACACGCCGGTACTTGTTCCGGTGGCAACCCTTGCAGCCAGATTTGCCGATAGGCAAAACCGCCGCCCGCGGCACAGCTGGCAAACATGAGGCCGCCGGCAATATAACGACCCAGTTGTTGTGGGTGGAAGATCAGGGCCATCACCGCAACAACGCCGGTGAATACAAAGAAGGCCCGCTGGGTAATGCACAGAGGGCAGGGGTGCAAGCCATCAACGTACTGGGTATACAGCGCGTAGGCCAGTAAACCGGTGCAACAAGCAAAGATAAAAAAGTAAATCCAGCGTGAGCTGATGGCCATGATAATTCCCTTGTTGTGGTTAGCTGCCGCCGGTTCCGCTCGGCAAGTCAGGCGGTAGCTCCGTTGGCAAATTCGTCGCTGAGCTGAGCGAGCAGGCGCGGGTACAAGGCCAGAAAACTGGCTTCGATCTCACCCTGCATAGGCGCCAGGATCGCCCCGCAGTCACTGAGCGGATTGTCCCGCTGCAAACGGCGGGCAATGCGCGCTAGCGTACGCTCAATATTATGCCAGTCTTGCAGCGAGCACAGAACATTGTATTCGGCCAGAAAACGGCTCTGGCGCCGCGCAGCCTGAGGAAAGTGCCGACTGTCTGCCTGCAATTGTTGGTAACACTGCTCGCTGAACGCCGCCAGCGCCTGGGGCGCTGTATCCAGCCAGTCAGCCTGCCAATGGCGACTCAAGAAGTGGTCGTAGCACACGTCCAGGGCAATGCCGCCGTAGCGTCGAAAGTGGGCGGGGAAGGCACGCAGGCACTGACGCGTGGCTGGGTCGCTATCGGTGAGCGCATCAATGCGGCGATGCAGGCGAATCCCCTGTTCCCAGTGACTGGGATATTCGCCCTTCAGCGGCCCTTTAACATGATCCCCTAACAGTGCACCCACTAGCAGGCCGTGATCGGCCTCTCCACGGCGACGACGGATGACGTCGGCAATATGGAAGTGGGCGAGGAAGTTCACAGGGCTTTATATTGCTGGTAGAAACGCGCCAGATAATCCTCGAAACTGCCACTATTTTCCGCCTCAATCTCAGACTGCTGGGCCTGCGACTCCACTTTAAGGCCAGCGAAACGGCTGACATCGGAGGGCAGCAGCGGTGACTGCTTAAAGCGCTCTGCGTGCTCCTGGGACTGGCGTAAAGCAAAGTGGAAGAAACTGCCATCGCGCTGCTGGATTTCATCGAGAATGCGCGCTGAAGGCGTTAGCGCAGGGTTGCGCAGCTTGGCTCGCTGCGCGGCACAGCTTTCCCGGTAGTGTGTTTCACCGTGCGCCCGGTCAAGCTGCGCGGCGAGCGCATCAATATCATCGAGCAGGGATTCTCCCCACTCAACCAATAAACGTTGCTCACCCGCCTCGCCGGTCAAAGTCAGGCCGGGCTTGCGCCCCTCGTTAACCACTTTTAACAGGTTATCGGTGATCGCCGCATTGGCGTCATCGTCACACAGGTCGCTGTTTTGGCACAGGCAGAACAGCAGGAAAGCATCGATAAAGCGCACCTGCTGCGCATCGATACCCAGAGGCAGTAGCGGGTTCACATCCAAGCAGCGAACCTCGATGTATTCCACGCCACCGCGGCGCAACGCACCCAGTGGAATCTCACCGCTGTCGGTCACCCGCTTGGGCCGAATGGGACTGTAAAACTCGTTTTCGATTTGCAGCAGACCACTGCTCAGCTGCTCACTGGCGGGAATGCGTTCGTAATCTGCGTGCGAGGTGGTAATGGCGTTGCGCAGTGTGTCGATGTAAAAATCGAGGTGGTTGTAGCAGATATCGAGATTCTTCTGGGCATTGCTCTGGTAACCCAGATCTCCCATTCGCAGCGAGGTCGCATACGGCGCATACAGCGTGTGCTCCCCCCACTCCTGGAGATTGTGGCTCTGGCCATTCACAAAACACTTAGACACCGCCGGGGCAGCGCCAAATAAATAGATCAACAACCAGGAGTAGCGGCGAAAATTGCGAATCAGCGCAAAATAGCTGTCGGTAATAAAGTCCTTGTCGGCTTTTCCCTCACCGCCCTGAAGCTGAAAGAGCGCATCCCACAGCGCTGGCGGCAGCGAGAAGTTGTAGTGGATACCCGCGATGGTTTGCATTTTCCGGCCGTAGCGATGGCCCAAACCAAGGCGGTAGCGGGTTTTCATAGTAGCGGAATGGCTGCTGCCGTATTGTGCAACGGGAATGTCGTCGCTGGCTGGCAGACGGCAGGGCATGCTGGCATTCCACAACATCTCGTCGCCAAGACTACCGCTGGCAAAGCGATGAATGCTGTCTAACTCAGCCAGTGTTTCCTCTATGCTCTCGCTCACCGGCGTGATGAATTCCAGCAGCGCTTCGGAAAAGTCCGTCGTAATTGACGGATGGCAGAGCGGTGAACCAAAGGCCTCGGGATGAGCGCTGCGCGATAACAGGCCGTCGCCATCCATTCTCAGGCTTTCCTTTTCGATACCGCGACGGATCGCTCTCAGTAGACTGTGCTGCGCAGGCTCGGCAAGAAAAGCCAGCCTTTGCTCAAAACGTGTAGCCAATACTCTATCCTCGGCGGGGCGCGAAAAGGCCAAACAGTGTAATTCCGCCACCTATTGTGAACAAGCTTTGCCGCAAACGGGATTGCCAGCCCCGCAGCGGCCTGTTAAAAAATGACTTTTCGCACACCAAAAGAGAACACCGCATGAGTCTTCCCCAAGCCGGCATTTTTGTCGAAGGCAGTCATCGTCATATCTTTCTCGAATTTGAATTGTTAGACGCCACCAGTGACGCGGCGTTACAGGCATCGTTGGCAAACGCCATAGGCGCCCTTCAAGACCTCGACGGCCGCCAGCTCAACGTCGTTTGGGCCTTCGGCGCAGACTGCTGGCAGCGGCTGGGCCGCTCTCAACCCGCCGAGCTAAAACCCTTCAGTGCGGTCGGCAATGGCGCCGTCGCCGCCCCCGCCACACAGCGCAGTATTTTACTGTGGCTCAATGGCGACGAATACAGCGCATTGTTTGACGCCGCCATGAAAGCCAGCGAATTACTGGCGGACGTGGCTGCCGTTTCCCTTGAGATAAACGGCTTTCTGTACAAAGACTCCCGCGACCTGAGTGGCTTTATCGATGGCACCGAAAACCCGAAAGGAGAGGGCCAGCGCAAAGTCGCACTGATCCCCGAGGGCCAGCCCGGCGCCGGCGGTAGCTTTGTGCTCTCGCAGCAGTGGCAGCACAATTTGAAGCACTTTCGCGCAATGCCACAACACGAGCAGGAAAAAGTAATCGGTCGCACCAAGCCCGACAGTGTCGAGCTGAAAGGCGATGCCATGCCGGACGACTCACACGTGAGTCGCAGCGATGTGAAGATCGATGGCGTGGCACAAAAATTATATCGACGCAGCGTTCCCTATGGCGGAGTCTCTCAGCACGGTCTTTACTTCCTGTCTTTTAGCTGCGAGATCGAGCGATATGACCACATTTTAGCGAGCATGTTTGGCAAAGCCGACGATGGCATTGTGGATCGCTTGAATGATTTTTCGACGCCGCTAAGCGGCAGTTACTGGTTTGCACCGTCGGCGGCGGAACTTTCTGATTTGGCGTCTGACTAAGATTACGAAGTCTCCTACTCTAGGTATGATTAGGGCGCCCCAAGCGGCGCCCCTTTTTTTGCCTGCTAAACCCCCTCAGCCTCTGACAACGCCCCCGCCATTGCCCCGCGGATACTGGCGACCATCGCCCGCACCGCCTCCATACGCGAATAGTTTGGCCTGACCAACAGGCAGATTTCCCTACTCGGCGGCGGCGTACCAAAAGGCACGTAATGCAGCCCCTGATCTTCGTCGGCGGGGCGTACAGCGAGCTGCGGCATCAAGGTAATACCCAGGCCACTGGCGACCATATAGCGCAGGGTTTCCAGGCTGGTAGCCTGAAAGCGTTGGTCCTCTTTCGCCCCTGCTGAAAAGCAATAGTCTAGGGTTTCATCACGCAGGCAGTGGCCATCTTCCAAAGTAAGCACTAACTGACCATCCAGATCAGAGAGCGCAGCGCGATCCAGTTTTGCCAGCGGTGTATGGTTTGGCGCCGCCAACACCAAGGGCTCACGGTAGAGGTTGTAGCGCTCCACATTTTCGATGCTGTCCAGCCACGACAAGATCACCACATCGAGTTTGCCGTCATCCAACTGCTGCAACAGAACATGCGTCTGGTCTTCGTGGAGATAAAAATTCACCTCCGGCAAGTCCCGCCCCAGTGGCCCCATAATATGGGGCAGTAAGTAGGGCGCCACGGTGGGGATCAGGCCCAGGTGGAAGTCACCCGACAGCGGTGCCGACAGTGCCCGCGCACTGTCCTCAAAGTCTTCAGCAGCGCGCAGTACGGCCCGCGCGCGCCCAATCAAGGCCTCGCCCGCGGGCGTCAGCATCACTCGCTTACGGTGGCGTTCAATCAGCACCAAACCGATCTGCTCTTCCAGTTTCATGATTTGCCCGCTCAGCGTCGGCTGACTGACAAAACACGCCTCGGCCGCACGGCCAAAATGCTGGTGGCGCGCCACTGCATCGAGGTACTGCAAATCGCGAAGTTTAACCATGGCTCCTCCTTTCTTTAGCGCAGCATACCATAGGAATTATCTATTGAAATAATTATTACGATCGATTAGATCGCATTTAAATCCCTGCGTAGACTCACTCCTGTCTTCACATTTTCGACGCCAAACAATACAGGAGAGCACTATGTTCCCAACGATTATCAACAGCAAAGTACAGCCCTTCACGGCGACCGCCTTCCACCAGGGTGACTTCATCGACGTTAGCGATGCCGACCTGAAAGGCAAATGGTCGGTCGTGATGTTCTACCCGGCCGACTTCACCTTTGTCTGCCCCACCGAACTGGGCGATATGGCTGACCACTACGCGCAGCTGCAAGAGATGGGGGTTGAGGTTTACTCCGTGTCCACAGACACACACTTCACCCACAAAGCGTGGCACGACAGCTCCGACACCATCGGCAAAATCCAATTCCCGATGATCGGCGACCCCACTGGCAAGATCTCGCGCAACTTCGGCGTAATGATCGAAGAGGACGGCCTGGCCCTGCGCGGCACCTTCGTAATTAACCCCGAGGGAGAAATCAAGGTCGCCGAACTGCATGACCTGGGTATCGGGCGGTCAGCCAAAGAGCTGGTTCGCAAGGTGCAGGCAGCACAGTACGTCGCCGAACACGATGGCGAAGTCTGCCCAGCAGCTTGGCAGCCTGGCGAAGATACGCTGTCACCGTCGCTGGACCTTGTCGGCAAAATTTAAGGCCACACCGGCCCCAAACGGGGCCGCTCTTACCGACTCAATCTACAGGGAGCCACTATGTTAGACCTGAAAATGAAACAGCAACTGGCAAGCTACTTGGAAAACCTGAAAACGCCGGTAGAGCTGGTCGCCTACCCCGGCCAAGGCGAGGCCTCCCTGCAACTGGAGGCACTGATTCAAGATATCGATAGTCTTTCCAGCGATATTCGCGTTCGTCGCGATACCCATGCCGACGTCCGCCGCCCTGCCATGGGCGTGCGCCCAGCAGCCGGCGACACCGAAATTCGCTTTGCCGGTTTACCTCTGGGGCACGAGTTCACCTCGCTGGTGCTGGCCATTCTTCACAGCGGCGGCCACCCAATGAAAATTGACCCGGCACTGATCGAGCAAATCCGCGACCTGGACGGCGAGCTGCACTTCGAAACCTATATTTCACTGAGCTGCCAAAACTGCCCCGATGTCGTTCAAGCACTGAACATGATGGCGGCCATCAACCCCAACATCCGCCACGAGATGATCGACGGCGCACTTTTTCAAGATGAGGTCAGCGAGCGCAACATCATGGCCGTGCCCTCGGTGTTGTTAAATGGCGCGCCGTTTTCACAGGGCAGGATCAGCCTTCAAGATATTTTGCAGAAGGTCGACAGCAATGCCGGAGAACGTCGCCGCGCCCAGCTGGCCGATAAAGACGCCTTCGACATGCTGGTTATCGGCGGTGGCCCCGCCGGTGCATCGGCAGCCATCTATGCGGCGCGCAAAGGCATCCGCACGGGGATTCTGGCCGAGCGATTTGGCGGCCAGCTGATGGATACCGTCGGAATTGAGAACTTTGTCTCGGTGTCAAAAACCGAGGGGCCAAAATTGGCGGCGAACCTGGAAGCGCACGTCAGTAGTTACGACGTCGATATTATGGAGGGACAGCTTGCCCGCGGCCTCAGCACCGACCAGCAAGGCCTTATCCGCGTTGATATCGGCGACGGCATGGCGCTGCGCAGCAAATCGGTGATGCTCGCCACGGGTGCCCGCTGGCGTGAAATGAATGTTCCCGGCGAACAACAGTACCGGGGCAAAGGTGTGGCCTACTGCCCACACTGTGATGGCCCCTTGTTCAAGGGTAAGTCGGTAGCCGTAATCGGTGGTGGCAACTCCGGCGTTGAAGCAGCCATTGACCTGGCTGGCATTGTCGAGCATGTCACGGTGTTGGAGTTTGACACTACCCTGCGCGCCGACGAGGTGCTGCAGCGCAAAGCCAACTCTATGGCAAATATCGAATTTATCCTGAACGCGCAAACCACCGAGGTACTCGGCGATGGCAAACGTGTAACCGGCCTGCGATATACCGACCGCAATTCCGGCGCCTCGCGCGAGCTTGCACTGTCGGGCATTTTTGTTCAGATCGGTTTAGTGCCCAACACGGAATTCCTGCAGGACAGCGTGGCGCTCAGCGAACGCGGCGAAGTGATCACTGGCGACCGCGGCGAGACCTCAATGCCCGGCGTGTTCGCGGCTGGCGACGCAACCACCACCCCATACAAGCAGATTGTTATTGCCATGGGGGACGGTGCCAACGCCGCTCTCGGTGCATTCGACTACTTGATTCGTCAATCGGTAAGCGATGCGCAAGCCGACGGCGACCGACACCAAGCTGCCTGATTCTCCCACCCTGTGCGACACCCCATGCTTGCCCCGGTATCGGGGCTTTTTTAGTGGCGCGACGTCGTACGCGCTTCGGCTCTGTGGTCCAACTGATTTGCCCAGTCTTCAAGCAGCTTGGCATTGCGATCATTTTTACGAAAGGCTATGTCGGCAATGTCACCGACGATCGGTACTGCGCCCAGGGCAAAGTCCAGGGCGATATTGCCAAGCATTTTTACCTTCAGTGCCCGCGGCGCCGATGCTTTGTGGGCCTGCCAGACAATGCCCAAGCCGAGCAGCGCACCGACCACGTCACCGGCCACAGGAAGTAGACCCAGCAAAGGGTCAATACCGATACGCCAACGGGTAAACGGAATTCCCCAAGCGCCGTCGAGTAGCGCCGCCCACTGACGGCTGCGACGCACCCGCAGTGCGATGTTGTCATCCGTCATTTTTTGGCAATGATATAAACCGCGTGGATAATGCCGGGAAGGTAGCCGAACAGCGTAAGGATGATGTTAATCCAGAAGTGTTTGCCAATGCCCACCTGCAGGAATACACCGAGGGGCGGCAGCAAAATGGCAAAGATGATGCGGATGATGTCCATAAAAAATCCCTGATAAACAAGCTGTTGAGTAACTTAAGGTAGCACAGAAAAAAAAGCGCCGTGAACCTCGGTAAGGCACCGGCGCAAATGGAGGAAGCGCAAATCTCTGCGGTATGGGGGCGTTAACAGCCCCTAGAACTGCACGCGGCCCTCTAGATAATAAGATCGGCGTGGCTCCAGGGTGCCGCGATACCCGCCAACATCCAACACCGTGGGCGAGCCAATACCAATCGTCAGCTCGTCGGTGATATTCTTACCCACCAAGGCCAGGGACCAGTCGCCATTGCTGTCGCCGAGCGCCAAGCGCGCATTGAACTTGGTGTAGGCTCCCTGAATGCCGCGAGGGTCGAGGTCACCCGAGGTAAAATGGGTATCTTTAAATGAGGCGTCAGCGGTGAAGTCGAGCATTAAATCGGCTGGCATGGGAATACTCACCGTACCCGATAGCGTGGCCGTCCACTCCGGCGTCTGTTGATTTTCTTTGCCGCTGAGGTCGCATATATCCTCGTCGGCAGTGGCCACACAAGGCCCCTCTTTGTATTCGAGCCACTCAAAATCCAAGTAGGCAAGCGAGCCGCTGAGCATAAACCATTCACTCATTAGCCAGCGCCCATCCAGCTCTACACCTTTCGTCAATGCACTACCTGCATTGGACACCACAAAACCGGCTACGCCATCAAAGACACTGACCTGCATGTCTTCGTACTCAACGTGATACACGGCAATATTCAGTTCCGCCGCGCCATCAGCCAGCTGCATTTTACTGCCTACTTCTATGGCATCGGCCACTTCGTCTTCAAACTCAAAGTTCTCGCCACCACCGCCCGGCCCATCTTTGGCATTGTTGTTGCGCGCGTCAAAACTGCCTGACTTCGCCCCGCGGGTAACGGTGGCGTAGGTCATAATGTCTTCATTGAGATCCCACTGAACATTGATCGACGGCAGGGTGACACCCACCTCGCGGTCACCCTCGATCTCATGCTCCTCAATGTTCAGC
Organism: uncultured Spongiibacter sp.; assembly: GCF_964011655.1. Taxonomy (NCBI): domain Bacteria; kingdom Pseudomonadati; phylum Pseudomonadota; class Gammaproteobacteria; order Cellvibrionales; family Spongiibacteraceae; genus Spongiibacter; species uncultured Spongiibacter sp. The sequence continues at coordinate 222,877 of NZ_CAXGPO010000001.1, forward strand.
GCACCCAGTACGGTCGCAGTCACCGGATCAACGGGATTTTTCGTCCCCGACTGATAGAGGAATAATTCACGGAAGCCGGTTTTTTTCTCGTTCACGTAACGCAGGCCCAGCGTCGTTCTCAAAGAGTCCGTCCAGTTGAAGGTTACCTGGGCAAAGGTCGACCACGCCTCGCTGTCCATGTAGAAGTCTTTCTCAAGGTCCGCAGCCACGTTGGTCTGTGTATTGATCAGGCAGCCCACCGGATTGCGGCCCGCATCTGCCAGTGCGCCATTGCGCACCTTCAAGGGCGTAGACTCGTAGAAGGTCATCTCGCCCTCCTGATAGAAGGCGCCAACAATATAGTCGATAAACTCTCCACCTGGAGAGGTAAAACGGAACTCCTGGCTGCGTTGGTCGTACTCCTCAATACCCAACAGCGGTACGGTATCAAAACTGCTGGAATCGCCGTCAAACAAGTCCTCTGACTCGAAGCCGGTCGCCGCAGTTACCGAGCTAAACGTCCCCTTCTCAAAATCGATATCGACGTTGAGTGTGGCGTTGTAATTATCGATTTCGGCGTACTCTTCGGCGTCGGTATTTTTAATGCCGTCCAAGGTGACATTTTCACCGCTACAACCTGTCAGTGCGCTCTCGTGCGTAATTTCAAACTGACGACCATCCTGCTTGCGATTGGTTTTTTCAAGCTTCAGGCTGGTCGTGATGTCATCGCTGGGCAGCCAACCAAAGGTGATACGGCCCGAGAATTCCTCGACGCCCGGTTCATCGCGATCGACGGCGGGATTTTCATTGGTCATATAACCATCTTCGTCTCGCGTTCTCACCGCCGCACGAATGCCAAAGGTATCGCTGAGCGGCATCGACAACATTGCAGAGATTTCCCGCTGGCCATCCGGGCCGCCACGCAGCGCGCTAAAGTTCGCCTCCAGCTCGTCGCCAGGCTTGGCGGCAATCAAACTCAGTGCACCGGCAATCGCATTTTTACCGAACAGGATAGACTGCGGGCCGCGCAGCACCTCCACTCGCTCTAAATCCATGAAGGCGCCACGAGTTTGGTGGGGGCGCCCCAAGTGAACGCCATCCGAGAATATGCCCACCGACAGCTCAAAGCCCTGGTTTGAACCGGAGCCCACGCCGCGCATATACACATTGGGAATTAAGCCGCCTTCCACCAGTTTAAAATTCGGCGTGTAATCGGAAAGGTCGCTCAGGTTTTCAATGCCGGCTTTTTTAAGCTTGTCACCGTCCAGTGCGGTTACTGAAACCGGCACATCCGACAAAGACTCCGCGCGCTTCTGCGCGGTCACGATCACTTCTTCCAGCTTGAGTTGCTTGGCGGGCTCAGATTCGGCAGCGCCGGGCAGGGGGGTAACCATTAGCGCACTCGCCGTGAGTGCGCCAGACAAGGCTTTGTGCATAGTCGATCTCGCTTTTATAGTTATTGATGCGATGCTTAGCGACTTTCAGTATTGCACTATTTTCAATATCTGTGCATTAGCCAGCTGTCTGGCCGCCATCAATGGCGAACGCGACACCGGTAACAAAGCGCGCCTCCTGCGATGCCAGATAGGCCACGGCGGCGGCAATTTCCTCGGGCTGACTCATTTCCAACAGGGGGAACATGCGCCCCATAAGCGCGGGGTCGGCCCCTTCCGGCATTTCAAATTTCGCACTCAGCGGCGTTTCCACCGCGCCGGGACAGACGGCATTCACGCGTACGCCCTTGCCCGAGAACTCCATTGCCAGCGACTTGCTTAACATCACTACCGCGCCTTTGGTTGCGCAGTAGCCCGCGTTGTAGGCCAAGCCGTCCAGGCCCGCCGTCGACGCCATATTAACGATGTTCCCCCGGGTCTCCACCAAGTGGGGCATTGCTGCCTGGCACATGTAAAACACCCCGTTTAGATTGATCGCAACGATCCGCTGCCATTCCTCTGCGGTAATGTCAGCAAGGTTGCGACACAGCGATATGCCGGCAATATTGCACAGCACATCCAGCCGCCCGAAATCGATCATGCACTGGGCGACTGCTTGCTGGCAGCTGTCGATGTTGGTCACGTCCAGCTCCTGGCACTGCACTCTGGCAGACGGCGGCATCAGGCTGAGCGTTTCCTCTAGACAGCTCATATTCACATCGCAGAGCATAACGCTTGCGCCCTCTTGCGCCAGCCGAATCGCTGTAGCGCGCCCGATACCCGACGCCGCGCCGGTAACCAGCGCAACACTGCCCTTATGTCTTTGCATATAATTATTCTCCCTAACTCGGCACTCTGCCCTGTTAAATTCGCTGGGCCGGCGCCATGTCACCCGGCCCGAGCAACGCCAGCGCCAACATCAAATAAAACACGCCACCGAGCGCCACTGCCAGCCAATTCCAACCCTGTATTTTGTCATTCAGCTCCACAGGGGGCTGCTGAACAGCGTTGATACGGCTCATCGCGGCATTTGCCGGCAGCAGGGCACTAAAAGACAGTATCGCCAACAGGCCCACTGGCGCTTCAAATTGCGACAGCACCTGAAAGGCAAGATAGAGTAGCGCCCACGCGCCGGCGACAAGCGTGCTTGCTATGTGCAGTTCTTTAAGCTGGTCGCGCAAATGATCAAACAATACATAGGCCCACAGCGGCGCGAACACGGCTCGCCAAAATGGCATCATCTGTGCGCCGGTTTTTTCTTTCACGCGCTGCCAGTTTTTATAAAACCAAAACACCTCATACAGCCCCAGCGTGCACGCCGACATGACAATGAACTTTGTCGCTGATACCGCAAAGTAACCGGGGAATTCTGCGCCTTGATTGGCCGCTGACTGCTGATCTAGCGACGAGGATTCTTCCATAATCTATGATCCCTTTAAGTGTTCATCGCCGACCTTATCGACGGCCCTGCAGCCAATAAAGCTGACCCGCCAGCGCGCTCAACCAAAGTACCGACACGCCGTAGTTAAGGCGCTGGTATACGCCAAAGTTTTCCCCTGACTCGATGGCTGCAGCCATGGGCCACAAGGTCAGAATTGCCAATGCGCAGCAAGCGGCTGACAGCACAGCCAGCCAGCGACACTGCAGCACACGCCAGCTGAGGCTACCCCACAGTGCGCTCGCTATCAGTAAACTCAAAAACATCACCGCCCCAAAAAGATTGTGCAACTGCTGATCAACAGAAGGAGACGGCGGATTACAACCCATGTCGCAGGAAAACAGGCCAGCTCCAATACTGGCCACGCCATGTACGCCTATGAGCACGGCGCTAAACTTTGACAACCGGGAGTGAGGGAAGGTTTTGAAAACCGCATAGGCGAACAGTAGAAACAGCCCGCCCAACGGGAAATTATTGATCAGTGGTGACAGCACATCGGTCGGCGCCCCAGTCGCGCCCAATTCACTCAGCGCTTGGTGGCGATGGCTATAGCCAGGGTAGAACGATGCGGCGAGCATCACCCCAACTAGCAGCCAAAGAGGAATTACAATACCGGCGATATATCCCAGCCGGCGCCAATCTTGCGCCATACACTCATTCCTTGGTGTCACCGCTGGCCATGCAAGCTAGCGCGCCGCCGAAGCGCTGTGTGCTCCAGCGGCGCAGCGTGCATTACAGCTGACTGATGTCCCTTACAGCGCCTTTATCTGCACTGGTTGCCATTTTGGCATAGGCTTTGAGCGCTGCAGAAACCTTGCGCGGACGCTCTTTTAGTGGCTTCCAGGCCTCGCTGCCTTTGGCATCCATCGCCTTGCGGCGCTTAGCCAATTCAGCATCATCGAGCAGCACATTAATGGTGCGCGCGGGAATATCAATGCGAATGATATCGCCCTGCTCTACCAAACCAATGGCGCCGCCCGCTGCGGCCTCTGGTGAGGCGTGGCCGATCGACAAGCCAGATGTACCGCCCGAGAAACGGCCATCGGTCAGCAGCGCACAGGCCTTGCCCAAGCCTTTCGACTTGATGTAGCTGGTGGGATACAACATCTCTTGCATACCCGGGCCACCTTTGGGGCCTTCATAGCGCACAATCACCACGTCACCGGCTTTTACACGGTCATTGAGGATGTCATCAACCGCATCTTCTTGGCTCTCGCAGATATGCGCCGGGCCTTCAAAGACCAGGATGCTTTCATCCACGCCCGAGGTTTTTACAACACAGCCGTCCTCGGCGATGTTGCCATGCAGCACCGCCAAACCACCTTCTTCCGAGAAGGCGTGCTCCAGCGAGCGAATGCAGCCATTTTCGCGGTCGGCATCCAGTGACGACCAGCGCGTGTCCTGGCTAAAGGCGGTTTGCGTCGGAATCCCTGCGGGGCCAGCCTTGTAAAAGGTTTTCACCGCGTCGTTGTCGGTCACCATGATGTCCCAGGTTTGCAGGGCCGAGGCCACACTGCTGGCATGCACGGTAGGCAGGCCGGTGTTGAGCAGGTCAGCGCGCGCCAACTCACCGAGAATACCCATAACACCGCCAGCGCGGTGCACGTCTTCCATATGGTAGAGCGGTGTATTCGGTGCAACCTTACAGAGCTGAGGCACGCGGCGAGACAATTCGTCGATGTCCTTCATGCCAAAGTCCAGCTCCGCTTCCTGAGCGGCGGCAAGCAGGTGGAGAATCGTGTTCGTTGAGCCGCCCATGGCAATATCGAGTGCCATCGCATTATTGAACGCCTCACGACTGGCAATATTGCGCGGCAGTACGCTGTCGTCGTCTTCTTCGTAGTAGCGCTTGGCAAGCTCAACAATTCGACGGCCGGCTTCCAAAAACAGTTTTTCGCGGTCGGCGTGAGTGGCCAGCAACGAGCCGTTACCCGGCAGCGACAGACCCAGCGCTTCGGTCAGGCAGTTCATGGAGTTCGCGGTAAACATCCCGGAACAGCTGCCACAGGTTGGGCAAGCTGAGCGCTCATATTCCGCCACGGTCTCATCGTCCGCATTTTCATCCACGGCAATCACCATGGCATCAACCAGATCCAGTTTGTTTTCCGACAACTTGGTTTTTCCGGCCTCCATCGGGCCGCCAGAGACAAAGATAACCGGAATATTCAGACGCATCGCTGCCATCAACATTCCCGGAGTAATCTTGTCGCAGTTGGAAATACAGACAATGGCATCGGCGCAGTGGGCGTTGACCATGTACTCAACGGAGTCGGCGATGATGTCCCGGCTCGGCAGGCTATACAGCATGCCGTCGTGGCCCATCGCAATACCGTCATCTACAGCAATGGTATTGAACTCTTTTGCCACACCACCCGCTTTCTCAATTTCGCGGGCAACCAATTGCCCCATGTCCTTGAGATGGACATGGCCCGGCACAAACTGGGTAAAGGAGTTGGCAACAGCGATGATGGGTTTATTAAAGTCATCATCTTTCATACCCGTGGCGCGCCACAGCGCTCGGGCACCTGCCATATTGCGGCCGGCGGTGGAGGTTTTGGAACGGTATGCAGGCATGCTGACCTCTTTGTTAAATCGACTCTCCATTTGAGCCAGCCAGTTTAACACAGCGCCGGGCACTCACCCTATGCCTGCACAGGACTATCCGCGACACAGCGAGCAGACTACACTGAGCACCATCAAAGCTCAGAAACTCGGCGAAGGTAAGGCAAAAACGTATGGAACAGGCGATAGACGCAGCACAGGGCATTTTACCTACCTGGCTTGGGCTCTGGGTGCCAGCGCTTGTTGCCCTGCTGCTGATCGTCATTGGCTGGCTGATTACCCGCAAGCTCTTCAGCGTTCAGAAAGAGCACGGCGCCGACATCCGCTACCGCGAGCAGGGCATGCGCCTGGTGTTTCGGCTGCTCGGTCTGGTTGCGCTGATAGCCACCTTACCCATGGACAGCGAATTACGCGGACAGCTGTTTTCGCTGGTCGGTCTGCTCGCCTCTGCGGCAATCGCGCTGTCGTCAACCTCGGTTATGGGCAACCTGATGGCGGGGTTTATGCTGCGCACCGTCAACAGCTTCAAAGCGGGCGACTACATAGAGTTTCGCAATGAATTGGGGCGGGTGAGCCAACTCGGCTTATTGCATGTGGAAATCCAAAACGAGACCAGCGAGTTGGTCACCGTACCCAACCTGTTGCTGGTGCAGGAGCCCTACAATGTGGTGCGCTCCTCTGGCACCGTGGTGTCGGCGGACGTATCGCTGGGTTACGACGTTGACCGCCGCGATATTGAGGCCGCACTGTTAAGTGCCCTCAATAAAGCCGAGCTGGAAAACGGCTTTGTGCAAATTCGCGAACTGGGCGATTTCTCGGTGCTCTACCGCGCCAGTGGATGGCTGAAAGAAGCCTCTCTGCTGGTTAGCACGCGCTCCAAATTACGCGGACGCATGCTCGATGCACTTCATGATGCCGGTATCGAAATCGTCTCGCCAAACTTTATGAACCAGCGCGTACTCAATGCCGACGAGCCTATTATTCCGGTTAAGCGCCGCTATTACCGAGAGACTCACAACGATGGTCACGCCGAAGAGGTTTTATTTAATAAAGCCGAATTGAGCAGTGCCGTTACCGCACTGGAAAATAAAATTAACGCACTGAAAACCCAGTTGAAAAACGAGGAAGAGCCCCTGGAAGGCGAGGCCCGGGAAGCGGTGAAAGCCGAACTCGGCGCACTTACGGAAGAGCTCGAAGCCGCTCGCCTGCTGGCAAAAAATGAAGCGGAGAAAGATCGCGGCACTGCCAGCGAGGAGGAATAATCAAGCGTCGCGACGCTGCTGCGCCAGCCAGTCATTGATCGCCAGACCAGTCCCCATATCCCACCCTTTGAGCTGTTCAACAGGGATGATTTTATAGTCGTCCAACTCGTGATTCAGGCGAATCTCTCCGGCCGCTTTCACATGGTAGGCGATGATCACTTGGTTTTGCTGAGCGAAGGGGTAAACCCCCACTAAATCAGTCTCCAGGGCGTGCAGATTAAGCTCTTCCATGGTTTCGCGGCGAGCGCACTCCAGAGGGTCTTCGCCCGCCTCAAGAAAGCCCGTAATAATTGAGTAGAAAGCTTTGGGCCATGCCACATTGTGTGCCAGGACCACGCCGCCGTCCACTTCGACAATCATCGCCACAACGGGCACCGGGTTGTTGAAATGGACGTAGCCGCAGCCCCTGTCCGGGCAGCCACTGCGAATTTCGTTGTCCACCAAAACATCGCCCATAGGACTGGCGCACTGCGGGCAGTAATTCATGGTTTTTTCCTTAAACGATGGGGCGGGTTGAAAGCCCCGCCGCCACGATAACTATTCACAATAAACTATTTAGGTAGCGCACGGCGCAGTAGGAAATAACCCAACACACCGGACATCAACGAGCCGACAATAATCCCCAAGCGTTCGTCAAACAGTTGGTTTACCCCGGTCTCCTCGAAGGCAAGCGACCCGATAAATAAACTCATGGTAAAGCCGATACCGCACAGTGCTGCGGTACCGTACAAGCTCATGGTATTCATACCTGAGGGCATCTCGGCCAAACGCAGCTTTATGGCCAGGTAGCACAATCCAAATATGCCTATCTGCTTACCCAGGAATAAGCCTGCGGCAATACCCATTGGCACGCCGTGCATCAATTGCTCAACGCCCACACCGCTTAGATTGATACCGGCATTGGCAAAGGCGAACACCGGTAGCACAAAAAACGCCACCACCGAGTGCAGGTCGTGCTCCAGACTTTTTAATGGTGATGGATTATCCGGGTCGTTACTGCGCAGGGGAATGAACATCGCCATCACTACTCCGGCCAAGGTGGCGTGCACCCCCGACTTCAACAAAGCCACCCACATAATGGTGCCAAGTAATATGTATGGGCTGTTGGCACTCACGCCGCGGCGATTGAGAATAATTAATGCGGGAATACAGCTAGCGGCAATCACCAGCGCCGCAATGGAAATATTGGCGGTATAAAACACCGCGATGATAACAATCGCACCGATATCATCAAAAATTGCCAGCGAGGTTAGAAAGATCTTTAAGCTCACCGGCACCCGTGAGCCCAGCAGGCTTAAGACGCCCAGCGCGAAAGCAATGTCCGTTGCGGCGGGGATCGCCCAGCCCTGCATGGCAACAGGGTTTCCAGCATTAAAATAGGTATAAAACAGCGCCGGTACCGCCATACCACCGACGGCCCCGATACCCGGCAATATAATATTGCGGGGGTCAGACAACTCGCCCTCGACAAGTTCGCGCTTTAACTCCAAACCCACCAGGAAAAAGAACACAGCCATCAGGCCGTCGTTAATCCACAATAACAGCGGCTTGGCTATTTCCAGCGCGCCGACGCGGACTTCTACGGGTGTGGTAAGGAGTAATTCGTAATAGGGGGAGAGGGCAGTGTTGGCAAAGATGATTGCCAACAAGGCAGAAAACATGAGTAGCAATCCGCCGGAGGACTCTTGTTTAAAGAAATTAACGATAAATGAACCGTTGGTATTCGCCATAAGTCTCCTTCTGAAAGGGCGTAGTCGCGGAGTGTTGACACCCCATAAACAAAACACTCGACGCTAATATTGCATCAGCCGTCGCCCGCTGTCAGCAAAAACCGGCACTCGCCCCCAGCGAACACTCAGCGACATCGCACCAAGCCGTCATGGTTTCCTATTTACCGGGAAAGGCGATTTCCGACGAAAATTGACTGTGTTGATGAGCGACTAGCCCTCAAGGAATTCACTGAGGATGCTATCGATAAAGGCGAAGCCGCGCTCGCTACAGGCGATACGCTGAGGATCGTCAATTAACAGGCCGCGAGCCTGCAGGCGCTCGAGGGCCGGCGCAATAGTCGCAAGAGGCAGGCCGGTTCGCTGTGAGTAAAGCGCGCTCTCAACACCCCCGCGCAGGCGCAGTGCATTCATCATAAATTCAAAGGGCAAGTCCGTATCGATAACGCCTTGCGATTGACTGGTTCGCGACGGAGAGCGGCTCAAATAGTCCTCTGGCTTGCGGGTTTTTTGGTAGCGTAGCACGCCGCTAGCCAAAGTCACTTTGCCGTGAGCACCAGCGCCCAGCGCCAAATAGTCGCCAAAGCGCCAGTAGTTTAGATTGTGGCGAGCGCGGCGACCGTCGCGGGCGAAGGCCGACACTTCATAGCGCGTCAGGCCAGCGTCTGACAGCAGCGCAAAGCCAGCTCGCTGCATGGTCATTAATGCGCTCTCTTGGGGTAGCTCGGGCGGGCGCTTGTAGAATTCTGTATTCGCCTCGATGGTGAGCTGATACCAGCTGATATGTGGCGCGCCGCTGTCGATCGCGATGCGCAGATCATTGAGTGCATCGGCTTCAGTCTGGCCACTTAGCCCGTGCATCAGATCAATATTGAAGTTGTCGTAACCCGCGTCGCGCGCGCTGGCAATGGCCGCCAAGGCGTCGCCGGCGCTGTGAATGCGGCCGAGCTTATCCAGCTGCTCGGCATCAAAACTTTGCACCCCAATCGAGAGGCGGTTGATACCCAGCTCGCGATAGGCGGCAAAGCGACCCTGCTCGAGCGTGCCGGGGTTCGCTTCAAGGGTAATTTCAATATCGCGGGAGAATCTCAGGCGCTGGCGCAGGCCCTCAAAAAGTTGCGCATACGCGTTGGCCGAGAACAGACTGGGCGTACCGCCGCCGATAAAGACAGAGGCCAACTCACGGCCCTGAATGTAGTCGAGGTCTTGATCGAGGTCTTCGAGCATGGCGGCAATGTATGCCGCCTCCGGCAGGTCGCCACGCTGGGCGTGGGAGTTAAAGTCGCAGTAGGGGCACTTCCGCACACACCAGGGAATATGAATATACAGCGACAGAGGCGGCAGCTGCGCCCCGACGCTACTCATTCCAGGCCCAGCTCCGACCAAATATCGTCGACTTTCTTCACTACGTCGGGGTCTTTAACAATCGGTCGACCCCACTCCCTGTCAGTTTCGCCCTGCCATTTATTCGTGGCGTCCATGCCCATTTTCGAGCCGAGGCCAGAGACCGGCGAGGCGAAGTCCAGATAGTCGATCGGTGTATGCTCAACCATCACCGTATCGCGCTGTGGATCCATGCGGGTGGTGATCGCCCAAATCACATCGTTCCAGTCGCGGGCGTTGACATCGTCGTCGCAGACGATGACAAACTTGGTGTACATAAACTGGCGCAGGAACGACCAAACACCAAACATCACGCGCTTGGCGTGTCCCGGATACTGCTTTTTAATCGTGACCACCGCCATACGATAGGAGCAGCCCTCCGGCGGCAGATAGAAATCGACAATTTCCGGGAACTGCCGGCGCAGCAAAGGCACCAACACCTCGTTCAAGGCGACACCCAGCACCGCTGGTTCATCAGGCGGACGGCCGGTGTAGGTGCTGTGATAAATCGGGTTTTCACGGTGGCTAATATGCGTCACAGTGAACACGGGGAAGCGGTCGACTTCGTTGTAATAACCGGTGTGATCGCCATAGGGGCCTTCGTCGGCCATCTCTTCCGGGTCGATGTAACCTTCGAGGATAAACTCACAATTGGCGGGCACCTGCAGGTCGTTGCTGAGGCTCTTCACCAACTCGGTTTTTTCACCGCGCAGCAAACCGGCAAAGGCGTATTCGCTGAGTGTGTCGGGCACTGGCGTCACCGCGCCAAGGGTCGTCGCGGGGTCGGCCCCCAGCGCAACAGAAACGGGAAAACGCTCACCCGGGTGCTGCTGTTTGAACTCCTGAAAATCCAGTGCGCCGCCGCGGTGAGATAACCAACGCATAATCAGCTTGTTTTTGCCGATCACCTGCATGCGATAAATGCCCAGATTTTGCCGCTCTTTGTTGGGGCCGCGGGTAATGACCAGCGGCCAGGTAATCAGCGGCGCGGCGTCTTCCGGCCAGCAGGTTTGAATAGGCAGCAAGTGTAAGTTGACGGCGTCGCCCTGAATCACCTTTTGCTGGCACACCGCCTTGGACACCATCTTCGGGCCCATATTGAGCACTTGCTTGAAGATCGGCAGCTTACTCCAGGCATCGCGCAGACCTTTCGGGGGATCAGGCTGGCGCAAAAATGCCAACAACTCACCCACCTCTTGCAGCGCCTCGATATCTTTTTGGCCCATGCCCATGGCCACACGCTTTTCAGTGCCGAATAAATTTGCCAGCACCGGCACGGAGTAACCCTTGGGGTTTTCAAACAGCAATGCCGGTCCGCCCGCTCGCAGTACGCGGTCGCAGATTTCGGTCATTTCCAGGTTGGGGTCTACAGGATAGCTAATACGCTTCAACTCGCCTTGTTGCTCAAGGTAGTTGAGAAAATCGCGGAGGTCTTTGTGCTTCATAATCCGGTGTCCGATATCCGGCGCCCGGCGGGCGGGGGCGGGGTTTCGCCACTGCGGCGAACCCCGACAGCGGCCTTATTTACGCTTCATTGAATCGAAAAATTCAGCGTTGGTTTTGGTGTCTTTCAGTTTGTCGATCAGGAATTCGATCGCCGGCGTGTCTTCCATACCGTGCAACAGTTTGCGCAGAATCCACATGCGCTGCAGCTCGTCTTCGCTGGTTAGCAGCTCTTCGCGACGGGTGCCGGAGCGGCGAATATTGATCGCGGGGTAGACGCGCTTCTCGGCAATTTTACGATCCAGGTGCAGTTCGTTGTTGCCCGTCCCTTTGAATTCCTCGTAGATGACCTCGTCCATCTTCGAGCCGGTGTCGATCAGTGCGGTCGCGATAATGGACAAGCTGCCGCCTTCCTCAACGTTACGCGCCGCACCAAAGAAACGCTTCGGGCGCTCCAGTGCATGAGCGTCAACACCACCGGTCAACACTTTGCCCGAGCTCGGTACGATCGTGTTGTAGGCGCGAGCCAGGCGGGTAATTGAGTCCAGCAGAACCACAACATCCTTTTTGTGCTCTACGAGGCGCTTGGCCTTTTCGATGACCATTTCCGCCACCTGCACGTGACGCGCCGGCGGCTCGTCGAAGGTCGACGCCACTACTTCAGCCCCGCGAGCACCCACCGAGCGTTGCATCTCGGTTACTTCTTCCGGACGCTCGTCGATCAGCAATACAATGACGTAGCACTCGGGGTTGTTGCGAATAATACTCTGCGCGATGTTCTGCAGCATCAGCGTTTTACCGGCCTTTGGCGGCGCAACAATCAAACCGCGCTGCCCCTTACCAATGGGCGCAGCCAGGTCGATAATACGACCGGTTAAGTCTTCAGTAGAGCCGTTACCCAGCTCTAAGGTTAGGCGCTCATTGGGAAACAGAGGCGTGAGGTTTTCAAACAGAACTTTGTTCTTGGACTGCTCTGGACGCGTGAAGTTAACCTCATCAACCTTCAACAGAGCAAAATAGCGCTCGCCTTCTTTCGGCGGCCGAATCTTACCGGCAATGCTGTCGCCCGTGCGCAGATTGAAGCGACGAATCTGGCTGGGTGATACGTAGATATCGTCAGGGCCAGCAAGGTAAGAACAGTCGGCGCTGCGCAGGAAACCAAAGCCGTCTTGCAAGATCTCCAGTACACCATCGCCGTGAATGTCCTCACCACTTTTAGCGTGACGCTTCAGGATCGAGAAAATGATGTCTTGTTTGCGAGAGCGGGCAATATTGTCGAGGCCGATCTCTTTGGCGATGTCGAGCAGTTCTTGGGCGGACTTGGTTTTTAGGTCAGTAAGGTTCATAGGTTTTGGGTTGTTGGCTTCGATTTGATAAGGCTTGGACGATACGCAGGAACGGCAAAGTCGCGGCCGGCGCGTGCTCGACGTATTAAGCAGATATGAAAAAAATTAAGGTGTTATTTTTGAATATTTTGGGGATTGATCGAACTCTATCACCGAATGGCAGGTCCGTAAAGCAGAAAAGAAAAGGCCCCGCGTTAGGCGAGGCCTCTTGCTATTACAGTGCGCTGTCAACGAAGTCGCACAGCTGCGACTTGGACAAGGCGCCTACTTTGGTGGCTTCAGCATTACCGCCTTTGAAGATCATCAGCGTTGGAATGCCACGAACACTGAATTTGGCAGGGGTTTCTGAATTGGCGTCAACGTCGATCTTGCAGATCTTGATCTTGCCAGCGTAATCGCCAGAGATCTCATCAAGGACCGGCGCGATCATTTTACAGGGGCCACACCACTCCGCCCAGAAGTCTACCAGTACTGGCAGATCGGACTTCAGCACTTCTTCTTCAAAGCTGCTGTCGGTGACGTGAACGATGTTGTCGCTCATCTTGGTTCTCCAAGTTGATATCGTGATAACGGAATCGCGGATGATAACACAGCTCTGGACGCGATGTGAAAGCCATCAACATCGGCCTGCGCTGGCCAGCGTCGCCAGCGACCGCTATGCTAGCCGCCGTATCACTGACTAAGCTTAACGCCATGCCGCGCCTACTCTACAGCCTGTTCTTCTACCTGATTTTACCACTGGTCCTGTTGCGGCTAGGCTACCGAGCACTGCGCGCGCCCGACTACCGCCGCCGCATCGGCGAGCGCTTTGGCTTTGTCTCAGTGCCCGAGCAAACAGGGGGGCTGTGGGTACACGCGGTTTCCGTTGGCGAAAGCATCGCTGCTGCGCCGCTGATACAACATATGCTGGACCGACACCCAGAACTGCCCATTGTCGTCACCTGCATGACACCCACCGGCTCCAGCCGGATTCGCGCCATGTTTGGCCAACAGGTGCACCATGTCTACGCCCCCTACGACCTGCCTGGTGCCGTAGCCCGCTTCCTGCGCCGCACCCAGCCGCGCGCGGCGGTCATTATGGAAACCGAGATCTGGCCAAATATGGTGCAAATGACAGCGCGGCGCGGCATTCCTGTTGTGCTCGCTAACGCCCGTCTTTCCGCGCGCTCAGCCAGAGGCTACCAACGCCTATCCGGACTGAGCCGGCCGGTGATAAAAGCCTTTAGCCGGATCGTCGCCCAGGGCCAGGACGACGCCGAACGCTTTCTGAGCATTGGCGCCCACGCCGATCAACTGCGCGTTTCCGGCAGCATAAAGTTTGATGTCGCCATTCCCGATACCCTGCGCCAACACGCGCGGCAGACGCGTGAGCAATTTGGCCAGGACCGTCCCGTGTGGATCGCCGCCAGCACCCACGACGGCGAAGACAGCATATTACTGGACGCCCACCAGCGCGTACTCAAACAACAACCCGATGCCCTGTTGGTATTGGTGCCCAGGCACCCCGAACGCTTTGACGCCGTCGCCAAGTTGGTCGCCGCCAAGGGCCTGCCCTGCCAGCGTCGCAGTACCGAGAGCGCCATATCCCCCGACACTCAAGTTCTGCTGGGCGATACCATGGGTGAACTACTGCTGCTGTTGGGCACCGCAGATATTGCCTTTATCGGTGGCAGCCTGGTGCCGCGCGGCGGCCACAACAGTTTGGAAGCTGCCGCCTGGGGCTTACCGGTACTGGCCGGCCCCAGCGACTTCAACTTTGCACAGATTAGTGAATTATTGCAGACCGCTGGCGGCCTGAGCCTGCTAGACAGTGCCGAAAGCATCGCCGCTGAACTCATCGCCTTGTTTACCGACAGCGAGATGAGAGAAACCCGCGGACGCAACGCCCTGGCCGTTGTCGAGGCCAACCGCGGCGCACTGGCAAAACTGATCGAGGAAGTTGAGGGCGCGCTAACTCGTTAGTGCGCCCTCCGAAAGGGAAAATTACGCGGCGGGAACCGCGTTAGCAGACGGGAATATCAGCGTTTGCCATTGCCGTTCAGCAATACTGCATCACCTTCCTGCAGCCACTGATTAAGCCCCTGCACATCCGCCGGGCTTAGAGTGCCAGCGTTCAGCTTGAGCTTGAGCATATCGACAACGTAGTCGTAGCGGGCGTTACTGTAGTCACGCAGTGCCGCATATAACTTGCGCTGGGCGTCCAATACATCAACCACGTTGCGCGTGCCGACATCGTAACCGGCTTCGGTCGCATCCAGGGCGCTACGCGCAGAGACAATATTCAGTTTGCGCGCCTTCACGGTCTGCACGGCGGTATTCACCGCAATGTGCTGGGCGCGCGTGCCGGCAATAACCTGGCGCTGCGTTAGCTGCGCGGTGTACTGCGCCGAATTGTATTGCTCGTAGGCTTGGCGACGACCCGCACTAACGCCACCACCGGTAAACAGCGGCACTGTCAGCGTGACACGCAGGGCCTCAGTTTCATACTCACTGTCTGGCGGCACAGCAAAGGAGCTGCTGGGGTTGAAACGCCGCGAGCCGTCCAGGTCTTCCTTGGTATAGCTGAAGCTACCGCTAATCTTTGGCAGGTGCTCGCTCTTTTTCGCACGGGCATTTTCATAGGCGGAACCAGACGCTGCCGTTGCCACCTTAAGCTGGTAGTTGTTCTTTAAAGCCATATCGACCCAGGCTGCGCGACTGGCAGGCAGTGGATTATCGATAGGGAAACTCTCTTTCAATGACCACAGCTTGCCGTGATCTTTGCCTGTAAGGGTAGTGAGGTTCTCGCGGGCGATCGCCAGTGCGCCCTCAAAACCAAGGCGCTGAGCCACGGTAGAGTCGTATACCGCGCGCGACTCATGCACGTCGGTAATCGCGATCAGGCCAACATCAAAGCGCTGCTGCGTTTGCTCGAGCTGGCGCTTGGCCGCGCGCTCTTCTGCACGCGAGGCATCGAGGTTTTCCCGCGCCTTTAGCACTTCAAAATACGCTTCGGATACACGCACAATCAGCTCTTGCTGGTCATACGCCAACTGCGCCTTGGCGCGCTCGGTGACTTTTTGGCCCGCCTTAAAGCTGAACCACGCCGGCAGATCGAAAATGGCCTGGCTCAGGCTCAAGGAGTAATTTTCCGTTTCCGAGCCGGTATGCACCTTCTGGTCAATTATCGATGTCGACCCACCACCGAAACCGCCACCGGAGAACGTTGTGCTCTTTGACTGCGAGTCGGTTTCGGTATCCTGGTAGTAGGCTTGGCCACTCAGCTGGGGTAACAGCGCTGAGCGACTGAGGTTTTCAGACTCCAGATCGGCGCGGTAGGTCGCCTCTGCGGCTTTTAACTGCGGATCGTTATTCACTGCAAGCTCGTAGACATCTAGCAATGTGTCGGCATGGGCGCCGGAAATACCCAAAGCCAGTGCAACAGCTGCACTGAGAAAGTGACGTTTGGCAATCATAGAGTTAACCTGTTCTGCTAACGGAGGGGCTGCGTCAGGCCCGCAGTGTATCAGACTCGCCCTATGCGAGAATGATTATTAAAAAATCTTATTGAATTAGAACGCAAATTCGGGAGCCTTGTGAAGACGCCGAACTACCAAGTTGACCTCAACGCGCATCTCGCCGACTGTGAGATGAATTATCTGCGTTTGCAGAAGTTACTGCCCGACGCCCTTCAGGCCGGTGACGAGCTCTGCATTGGGGTAGGCAATCACGCGCTCAATATTCGTGTGCGCGAGTGCGCGCCGTACACCAGCTTTCTCGACTTGCGTCTGGCCCAGGCAAAAACACAAGCCTGGGCCGCTATGTGCTTACAGGTGCGCATCTATCACGACGCAAAGCTTGCCGAGGTCAGTGGTGCCGAGCAGGTCTACGCCCTGCGGCAACGCTACGACTACCCGAATAATAAAATGTTCCAACGCGACGAAAAGGCCCAGCTAAACCGTTTTCTTGGCGAATGGCTAAGCCAGTGCTTGCGGCACGGTCACCGGCACGACAGCGCCGTATTAGAAAAGGTCAGCGCGACCGGCACACAATTTTAGCAGCGAGACTGCAGTCGCAAATCACACATTTATTGTCGCGGGGCAACGCCCTCTGATGGACTGCGTCTGGATTTGTGGCAACCCATACCGTATAAAAGCCGAAGATATTAACGAGGCTTACTGTGAACAGCGCCAACGCAACAGCGACTCCCGCTTTCTGCTTAGTGCAGATTACCGACTGCCACCTGGGCGCCAGCCCAGGCAGCTCGCTGTTGGGCATGGATACCGACCACAGCCTCGACGAAGTGCTCGCTTTGGTGCAACGCCAGCACCCACACATCGACATGCTGGTGGTCTCTGGCGACCTCTCGGGTGACAGCAGCGCCGCCGCGTATCAACGCCTCCTTCCCAAGCTCGAGGGGCTCGCGGACACGATTGTATGGCTACCCGGCAACCACGACGAACCCGCCACCATGCACCAATGTGCGGGCGAGGCGCTGATGCCAAAGCAGGCGACACTCGGCAACTGGCAGCTGTTATTTTTAAACTCGGCGGTTAGCGGCCAAGTAGGCGGTCATCTCGCTGAAAGTGAATTGGCGCTGTGCCGCCAACACCCCTGCGACAGCAACACCTTAATCTTTGTTCACCACCACCTGAATGAGCTCGGTGCCGAATGGCTGGATGAGCAACTGATTGATAACGCCGATGCGCTGTTCGATATTCTTGACGACAAACCGGGCGTGGCGGCCATTGTATCCGGCCACGTACACCAAGCCTCAGCGCAGCGCCACCGCCAGCAACGCTTGCTGACGACGCCTTCAACCTGTATACAATTCGCGCCTGGCAGCCGCGACTTTGCCTTGGACGACCTAAACCCCGGCTACCGTTGGTTCACCCTGCACACCGACGGCAACTGGCAGACAGGCGTGGAGCGCGTTAGCGGTGTGGAATTTACGGTAGATAAAACGGCAAACGGCTACGAATGAGCGCAACAGTCATTTATATACACGGCTTTCTCTCCTCCCCCCAATCACACAAAGCACAACTGGTTAAACACTACTTTGCCCAGCATCACCCGTCGGTCAGGCTGTGTATTCCCAGCATGCCCAACAACCCGGCAGGCGCCTTTGCCAAACTGGAGCAAGTGGTGGAAGAGGAACTGGCTGCAGCGCCGGACACCCTGGCACTTATCGGTAGCTCGCTGGGCGGCTTCTTCTCGACCGTACTGGCCGAGCGCCACCAGCTAAAAGCCGTGCTGGTCAACCCGGCGGTTACCCCGGGAGAGTGGGGAGAGCAGTTCATCGGCGAATACGACAACCCCTATACCGGCGAGCATTTCAGCGTAACCGAAGAAGACCTCGCCTGCCTGCGCAGGCTAACGCCAGCGGACATTACACCCGAGCACTACTGGCTAATGGCGCAAGAGGGCGACGAAACGCTGGATTACCGCCTTGCCGTGGCGGCTTATCACAACTGTAAGCAGCTCGTTGAGCCCGGCGGTGACCACAGCTTCGAGAATTTCGAAGCGCATTTGCCCGCAATAGTGGAATTTCTGGGCGTGGCTGGTTAACAATAGCCGACCCAAACCGATTCATTCACGGCGCCGCGATGCGGCCTCGCAGTGGTAGAGCATGTCACAATACACCTCACAATCGATCGAAGTCCTCACTGGCCTTGAGCCTGTGCGCAAGCGTCCGGGCATGTACACCGACACCGCCCGCCCCAACCATCTGGCGCAGGAAATTATCGACAACAGCGTCGACGAAGCACTGGCCGGCCACGCCAGCCAGATCATCGTCACCCTGCACAACGATGGCTCGCTGAGCTGCGCCGACGACGGCCGCGGTATGCCGGTAGACATCCACCCGGAGATGGGCCTGCCAGGTGTCGAAGTGATTCTCTCCACCCTGCACGCCGGGGGTAAATTCTCCAACGACAACTATCAGTTCTCCGGCGGCCTCCACGGCGTGGGGGTATCGGTGGTCAACGCCTTGTCATCCCTACTGGAAGTCACCATTAAACGGGACGGCCAGGTTCACCAGATGCGCTTTGCCAATGGCGACAAAGCCTCCGACCTGGAAGTCATCGACAGCTGCGGCAAGCGCAATACCGGCACCCTGCTGCGGTTTTGGCCCGATGCCCAATACTTCGACAGCGCCAAGTTTTCCGTGCGCCGCCTCAAGCATGTGTTGCGTGCCAAAGCCGTACTCTGCCCGGGCCTGAAAGTTATTTTCAAAGATGAAACCGGCGAAGAGAGCGAGGAGTGGTACTACGAAGATGGCCTGCCCGACTACCTGGCCAGCCACACTCGCGAATACGAAACGCTGCCTGCGCAACCCTTTGTCGGCCATTTCAGTGGCAATACCGAGGGCGTGGACTGGGCTGTGCAATGGCTGCCCGAAGGCGGCGAGCCGCTGGCCGAGTCCTACGTTAACCTGATCCCCACCGCTCAGGGTGGCACCCACGTTAACGGCCTGCGCAGCGGCTTGCTGGATGCCATGCGCGAGTTCTGCGAGTTCCGCAATATGATCCCGCGCGGCGTAAAATTGACCCCAGACGATATCTGGGACAAATGCAGCTATGTGCTGTCTTCCAAGCTGGCCGACCCACAATTTTCCGGCCAGACCAAAGAGCGCCTCAGCTCCCGCGAAGCCTCTGCCTTTGTATCCGGCGTGGCCAAAGATGCCTTCAGCCTGTGGCTTAACCAGCATACCGAAGAGGCCGAAAAACTCGCCGAGCTGTGCATCAGCAACGCCCAAAGCCGACTGCGCAAAGCCAAAAAAGTGGTGCGCAAGAAAGTCTCCGCCGGACCGGCACTGCCCGGCAAACTGGCAGACTGTGCCGGTGTAGAGAGCGAGCGTTCAGAATTGTTCCTGGTGGAAGGGGACTCAGCGGGGGGCTCGGCTAAACAGGCTCGCGACCGTCAGTTTCAGGCCATCTTGCCGCTGCGCGGTAAAATTCTGAATACTTGGGAGGTGGACTCCCAGCAAATTCTCGCCTCGCAGGAAGTTCACGACATCTCCGTGGCACTGGGGGTCGACCCCGACTCCGATGATTTAAGCGGCCTGCGTTACGGTAAGATCTGTATTCTTGCCGATGCGGACTCCGACGGCGCCCACATCGCCACGCTATTGTGCGCGCTGTTCCTGCGTCACTTCCGCACAATGGTCGAGCAGGGTCACGTGTTTATTGCCATGCCACCGCTGTACCGCATCGACGTTGGCAAAGAGGTGTTTTACGCCCTCGACAACGACGAAAAGCAGGGCATTATCGACCGCATAGAGGCGGAAAAAATCAAAGGCAAAGTGTCTGTCACGCGCTTTAAGGGCCTCGGTGAAATGAACCCCTTACAGCTGCGCGAAACTGTTATGGACCCGGATACTCGCCGGCTGGTGCGCCTGGGCATCGAGCCCGGCGACGACACCGATGCCCTAATGGATATGCTGCTCGGCAAAAAGCGCGCTGCAGACCGCAAACAGTGGCTTGAACGCAACGGTGACGAGGCCGACATCATCGTTTAAGCCCTGTCATAAATTCACAGTAAAAGCGTCGCCAGCAAGCATTCACTAATTGTGGCCGCCGCGTAGTATCGGCAGGCACACACTAACAATAATAGGAATGCACCATGGAACAGCAACGGGAACCGATTCCCGGCTGGGCGCGCGCTTTTCTCGCCCTCGTCGACAAACTTATCTGGAACGCACCGGGCAAACCGCGCATTCGCGTTGCCTGGGCGGTGGACTTCCACAAGATTTTTACCCTGTTCATCATCTACGCCATGATGAATTACTACGACAATTTCACCACCACCGCCTGGGTCTACCTTGGCTTGCACGGCATTTATGGTTACTGCTGGCTGATTAAAGACTTCGGTTTTCGCGACCACCAATTCAACGACCGCATCAGCTTACTTGCCTCCATCAACCTCTATGTTTTTCTCATCGGCTGGTACTGGATCACCCCGTGGCTGCTGATTTCGCGCTTCATCGAGCCCAGCGGCGCGGTCGTATTTGCCGCCATTGCCATTCACACGCTCGGCGTTGTCACCATGATGGCTGCCGACGGCCAGCGCCACTGGATACTTAAATACCGTCAGCAACCAGGGCTGATTACCGACGGCGTCTACCGCTACACCCGCAACCCGAATTACCTCGGCGAGCTAATGCTGTACGCCGCCTACCCAATGCTGGCCCAACACTGGATCGCCTGGGCGATCTACGCGTATATGGCCAGCTATTTCCTGGCGCGAATGAAGAACAAAGATCACGCGATCTCCCGTCACCCGGGCTGGCAGGAATACAAACAACAAACCGGCTTGCTGATACCCTGGCGCTTACTGACCGGCGCCGCCATTGCCGACCGCCTAAAGCAATCCCCCTCGCACCCGGAGGCCAGCATCAATGCAAAATGAAACTTCCTGGAAGCGCTTTTACCGCTTCGCCGCATTCTTCAACTTCGCGGCGGCGTTTATGCTGCTATTTGCTACTGAGGCCTTCTTTGCCCTGCTGCAAATGCAAAGTCTCTATGTGCCCGAGCTACTGCCCTGGGCCCATCAATTTGGCGTGCTGGTATTGGTGTTTGGCTTTGGTTATTGGCGCATTGCCGGCAACCCAAAAGACCACAAAGACATTATCTGGATGGGTTGCATCGGCAAAACCCTGGTCTTCGTTGCAGCCTGGGTGGATACATTGAGTTTTCCGGCGCTGATGCCCTTCGCTATTTTTGTGATCGCCGATCTCGCCTTTGCGGTGTTTTACGGCCTGTACCTACTCAACAATGCCCGATACGAGGGTCAGCGCCAATTGCGCTAGCCCTCAACGCCACGCGTAGTGCTTGTGGAAGGCTCCTGGGCCTTCCACCTTTTTAATTCTCATCAGACTCTATCGCCCGACGCTCGCGATCATAGTCATCGTAGGGCTGCACCGTCTGCGCGATACATGCCTCGTACTGAGAAGGCGGCAGCTTATCGCACTCGAAACGATTACTCGCCCGAATACTCTCGTATAACTCTCGGCTCGCACAGCCGCTGAGTAAAAACAGCGCGCCAACCGCCAATACACGTTTCATCCGCATACTCCAACAATGTCGCTAGCGCCGGCGGCCGCCTGTTTTAGGGCCATTCTGTCGCCGTGGACGCGACTTGCCAGCCGCCCCTGCGGTGCCCGATAAACCGCCCACGGCTTGATTAATCTCCGCCATTTCCTCAGCGCTGAGATTGCGCCACTGACCAAGCTTCAATGCATCCAGTTTGACGTTCATAATCCGCGTGCGCTTGAGCCGCGTTACTTCATAGCCAAAGTGTTCGCACATTCGCCGAATCTGGCGATTCATACCCTGCACCAAGATAATTTTGAACACATTGCGACTAAGGATCATGACCTTGCAGGGCTTGGTAACGGTGCCAAGGATAGGCACGCCTTTGGCCATTCGCTCGGCAAACTGTCCGCTCAACGGCTTATCGACGGTGACGATATATTCCTTTTCGTGGGCATTTTCAGCACGCAGAATTTTATTGACGATGTCGCCATCGCTGGTCAGAAAAATCAGCCCCTCGGAATCTTTGTCCAGGCGACCCACGGGAAAAATGCGCTTTTTGTGTCCGACGGCGTCGATAATATTGCCCGGCACATGGGCTTCGGTGGTACAGGTGATGCCCACCGGCTTGTGGTAGGCGATATACACCCTGTCGGTTTTATCCGGGTTAACCGTGCGAATGCGCTTGCCTTCCACCATCACGACATCGCCAGGCATCACCTGCGCGCCGAGACCGGGGCGTTTACCATTGATACTGACTTGATTCTGCAAAATCAGCTTGTCGGCTTCGCGACGCGAGCAATAGCCCGAGTCACTGATAAACTTATTTAAGCGCCGTCCTTCACCATTACTCACGCTGTATCTCTCTTTACTTGCTACTCACGCCCGTTACCGATGGTGGTCTCGGGATAACAAGTCTGACACAGAAATCATTGAGATGAACTACAAGCGCGGAGCAAAGCAGGGGAGAGAGAGAAAAAAGAGGTGGTCGCCAGGGCGATAGCGGCCACCTCCCTCCCCGAGGGGATTCTTAACGGGCGGTATAGCCACCGTCCATAACCAGTTCCGAGCCGGTCATATAACTTGCCGCGTCGGAAAGCAAAAACACAATACCCTGGGCAATTTCCTCTGCCCGCGCCATACGTCCCATCGGGATACTGGCCACCACTCGCGTAGCAAAGGCATTGGCGTCGTCCTCTGACAGCTTGGCCAGGGCGCCGCTTACCAGAGGCGTTTCTACATAACCGGGGTGAAGGGAGTTCACGCGAATACCGTAGTCGCGATCGGCACAATACAGCGCCAGTGACTTGGTCAGTGCGCGAACGGCGCCTTTGCTGGCGTTGTACGCTGGCAGCATTGGGTCGCCGACAATACCTTCAATCGACGAGACATTAACGATCGCACCGCCGCGCGATTTCATGGCCTGAATGGCCGCACGACTGCCGAGAAAAACCGCGTCGCTATTGATGGTCTGGGTGCGCCGCCACCCCTCCAGACTTTCTTCCTCGGGGCCGCAAATTACCGCGATACCCGCGTTGTTCACAACGCCATCCAGCTGACCAAAGCTGGCGACAACCGTTTCCATGCAATGC
This sequence comes from uncultured Spongiibacter sp., assembly GCF_964011655.1. Lineage (NCBI taxonomy): Bacteria > Pseudomonadati > Pseudomonadota > Gammaproteobacteria > Cellvibrionales > Spongiibacteraceae > Spongiibacter > uncultured Spongiibacter sp. The sequence goes on from NZ_CAXGPO010000001.1 coordinate 246,053, forward strand.
TGCCACTGCTGCTCGTCGCACACGTCCAAGGGAAAGAATTCCGCATCGGCGCCCGCCGCGCGCAGTGCCTCGCACAGCGCGCGGCCAGCGTCCTGATCGATATCGCTCACCGCCAGCTTCGCACCTGCTGCCGCCAGGGCATGGCACGCCGCCGCGCCAATGCCTTTTGCGGCACCCGTGATCAACACCACTTTGTCTTTACAATGAATACTCATCACACTCTCCTACGCTGCGGTGAAACCGCCATCCACGGTCAGCTCAGCGCCACTGATATAAGCGCTGGCATCACTGGCGAGAAACAGCGCCGCATTGGCAATATCCTCTGCTGTACCGAGCCGCCCCATCGGGATCATCTGCTGCTCCAGTACCGCACTGGCTTCCTCGCGAGACTGGGTGAGCCCAACATCCACAAAATCGTCGTAAACCTGTTCAGCCATGGCGGTATCGATCAAACCCGGGTGCAGCGAATTGACGCGAATGCCGTAGCCAAAGCGGGCGAACTCAACCGCAGAGTGCTTGCTGATGGAGCGCACCGAGCCCTTGGTTGCACCGTAAATGCTGTGACCAGGGACGCCGATCAAGCCGGCGATAGACGACAGATTTATCACGCTGCCGCCGCGACCAAAGCAGCCGCTGGGCTGCATCGTTTCAGCCGCATAGCGCAGGCCGAGAAACACCGATTGCACATTGACCTCGTGGATACGGGTCAGTTGCTCTACCGAGTTGTCTTCCAGGCGGCCGCCAATGTAAATGCCGGCGTTGTTCACCAGAATATCCCAGCGGTTGTGCCACTGTTTCAACTCTGCCACCAAGGCCTGCCAGTCTTCCTCCAGCACCACATCTTGCTGAATAGCGCGCGCGTCAAAGCCCTGTTCATTCAGCTCCGCTGCCAGGCGCTGACAGGCGGCCACATCGATATCACTTAGCAGCACCGAGGCGCCCGAGTAAGCCATGCGCTGGGCGCAGGCCTTGCCAATGCCCGCCGCTGCTCCGGTCACCACAGCGACTTTGCCCTGCAGCGAAAAAGGATTGTTCTCTTTCATTGTTATTTTCCGTTGAGTATTGATGTTCAGCGCGCGGCGATATTCACTACCGCGCGGCCACGAATTTTCCCTTGCAAGATTTGCCCAGCGGCGTCAGGAAGATTGTCGAAATCAATCTCAACTGCCATCGCTTCCAGTTTGTTCAGGTCGACAGACTCGGCCAAACGCTGCCATGCGCGCTCACGCAGCGCCATTGGCGCGTGTACCGAGTCCACGCCCAGCAAGGCGACATTACGCAGTGCAAAGGGCATCATATTGCCGGGTAAGTCCAGCCCCTGAGCCAAGCCGCACGCGGCCACGGCGCCGTTGTAGTGAAGTTGGGCAATAACATTGGCCAGGGTATGGCTGCCACAGGAATCCACCGCCGCTGCCCAGCGGGGCGCTTGCATCATCTCACCGGCTTCGGACAACTCGCGGCGATCAATCACGGAGTTTGCACCCAGGCTCTTTAAATAGTCGCTTTCTTCAAGGCGGCCCGTCGACGCTGCCACGGTATAGCCCAGGCCCGCCAACAACATAATGGACACGCTGCCCACTCCCCCCGACGCGCCTGTTACCAGCACTTCGCCCGACTCAGGGCTAATACCGAGCTGCTCCAATCGCAGCAGAGACAACATCGCGGTGTAGCCCGCCGTACCCAGCAGCATGGCGTGGCGGGTAGTGAAAGCCTCAGGCACCTTCAACAGGTAGTCGCTCGAAATACGCAGGCGCTGGGTATAGCCGCCATTGTGCGTTTCTGAGGCGCCATAGCCATTCATCAGCACCTTGTCACCGACCTGAAAGCGGCTGCTCTCAGACTTAATCACAGTGCCTGCCATATCAATGCCGAGAATTAGCGAAGGTTTTTGAACAATGGGAATGGCGTCGCTCATCGCCAAGCCATCTTTGTAGTTAACGGTAGAGTATTCCACCGCTACCTCCACATCGCCGTCGCCAAGTTGTTCGCTGCTGAGCTGCTGAAATTCAACGCGGTAGCCACTGTCGTCGCGTACGCCAAGCAAGGCTTTGTATGTGTCTGTCATGGTGAGTCCTTTTGTTGTTAGTTACCCAAGCGGCGCAGGGCGCCGTTGGTTAAATAGCGGTTGTAAATATCGTGATCATTCACGCGCATTCGGTGGCCGCCAGAAATTTCTGCCAGTTGTTCTATGCGGGTCATTTTTCCGGTCTGCACATCGAAAGCGTGAACATGGCACCACGACCAATAGGGGTGCTTACCGTCCATTACCCGGCGATCGCCGTCCTCGTATAGCCCATAGGCACCATCGAAGGAACGGAATAGATCGCCGCGCCGGTCAAAGGTGACCATGCCCAGCGGCAACTGGGTGCGCGCATCAAACCACACCCGTTTAACGCCGACGGGTGCGCGCGGGAAGCCCGTGGGCTTGGCGTCAACGGCAATGGCTTCGGGCACTAATTCCACGTCGGTATCCCAGAAGGTTTCTCCCTGTGGGCCGCCATGGGTGTTGTGCGACCAATCCTCACTTTGCGAGGCCCAGCCACCGCTGACGGCGGCCAGCATGGGGCCGCGCCACACCACTTTGTAGTCGCCCCAGGTGTGCAGGGGGTCACCCGCCGCCCAGGCGTCGGACAGGTATAGCGATGAACCCGGCACCAATGGTTCAAAGCGCTGGTCGGTGGGGAAGCGGCGAATGCGTTTAAAATCGGGAATGTAGCCGTATAACTCGGGAAATTTGTTTTGGTCGTAGTGCCAAATGTTTAAGAAAGACGTGCCGCGTACGCTGTCTGGCGCCGTGAAAAAGACGCTCTGATAGCGCAGCTTGTCTTCGTGGCCCTTCCAGTAAACATCCGGCAGTACCAAACGCCCCGTCGGCGCATATTCAGCCCAGCCATTTTCGTAGCCGTAGCTGACTTTGCCGTCGCGGTTGAGGTCGTATTCGCGGATCGCATAGAACGAAGCATCATGTCGCCCCCAGCTTAACGTTAGGCCGGCAAAAAGCTCCACACCGGTCTTGGCATCGGGAAAGGGCAAGCCACCAATCCAGGGTTTGCCGTCGGCCGTCACAACATTGCCATTGTCGTCAAAGCGCGCTTGGCCGCGGTGGCGAAAGCTCGCTTCCATATATTCCCATGGGCTCAGCTTCATCACATCGCGAGTGGTCTCACGCAACCTCAAACGACGCCCCATGTCTTTGACTTGCATGTACTTCACCGGCTCGAGAAGATCTTTTACCAGCTCGACATTCCCGGCGTCGATGACGTCACCGACCTTGAGCTGGCCGCCGGTATATTGCTCTATGGACAGCAACTCCTCTGGATAAGCCGCCGCATAATCGCCGTGTTTTTCCATTGCCGCCCAAGCCGGCATCAGCAGGCCCGCCCCGACAAAACCCGAGCCTACACGCAAAAACTCACGCCGGGAAAACTGCCGGTCAAACCGCCTGATATGAAAACTCATACAACATCCTCGCGGTAAAAAAGCCGGCGACAAAGTCGCCGGCAAGGTCCCATTACTTCCTGAGGGTGGGGGTAGGGTTCGCTAGAATTGGTAGGCTACGCGCAGACCAAATTCATCGGCCCAGTCCACGGTTTGCATGATATTTTCATTCTCGTTGGCGCCATCAACGTAGCCGTCCATGTGGTTGTAGAACATTTCTATGTTCCAGTTACCGGAGGGCTTCCATTTCAGAGCCGGCTGCACAAACAAGCCGCCGCGCGTGTCATACAACACCGACAAATCTGCTCGCCATACCAAGCCGGGGAAGGGCTGCTGAAGGGCTAATACCAAGCCATTCCAACCACCATCCACACCTTTAGGCGTGTTGTTGACCGTGCCGCCCATACCACTTAAGTGGCGGCCAAAAAGGTCGCTCTCGCTGCGGTGCATCCACTGGAAAACCATGTAGGTAGCAGGGAAACTGCGGCTGAAGCGCTGATATTTTTCTAATACCAGGGCAGTCACGTATTCATCTTCAACAATGTATTCCTGCCCCAGGTCGATAGGGGTAAAGGTTTTGTCCGGCGTGAAGGAAACCTCGAAGTTCAGAATCAACTGATCCGTCCAGCTGCCGGGCTCGCCACTGAATACATAGCTGACACCAGTGCCGAAAACATCTTCGCGGTGGTAGGTGCGCTCAATGTGACCACGCAGACCACCGCCGCCCTGACCAGACAGTGGGTTATTCAGGAAACCACCCGTCAGGATAAAGAACAGATCGAGCTCTTCTTTTGCCGCATCGATGCCCTGAACAGGCCGTGCCAGCAGCAATTGCGATGCGGGGAAGTCGGTAACAATTTTGTTCAGACCTTCGGTGCCGTCAAGGCGCGCCATACCCGCATAGGTAAACCACTCCTCAGCACTCCATACCCCGGTGGGGTCAATTTCAAGCGGGGTCTCCGCAAGGATGGCACCCGACAAGGGGATACCCGGTGCATCGCGGTTCACACCCGATTTGGTCCAGCGCACAACACCGTCGGGGTTGTAGCGGTTGGTATACATAAACTGCAGACCAAAGTCGCCGATAAAGCCTTTCAAGCGGAAACCGCTATTCACTTCTTCGTCAACACTGCTGTAGCGATCGTGCACGGTAAACTGCGAAGGAATCACGTTGTAGGGTGTGTTCGGGTTGCCGTAAATGGTCGGCTGGAAGCTCTGCGCAAACATGTCCAGTTCCCAGTTGGAATTCAGCTGGTAGGACACGCGGATGGCCGGTGAGGCGATACGCTCATCGGCGTACTCCTCGGAAGCGAAATCGAAGATTGAGTGACGACGCAAGTCCAAGCCGTTGGCCACGTCGAATACCCGGAAGAACAAGGCCTGTCCCCAGGCAATTTGCTGGTTACCGGCGCGCACCAATAACGGCCCGTTCTGATAGTCCAGGTACAGCGACGGAAAGTCGACCATGTAGTTGTCGCCAGCGATCTCCAGAGGATTCTGTTCACCGCCGTTTTCAAAGTCGTCGTACTCGAAATAATTGGGCTCGCCATAGAGGTAACCCGCGGCGTTGCTGTTCACCGAGTCCGGATCAAATTCATCGTATTCGGCTGCGTCAAAAATGCCGCGCAGCTTTGCCGTCGCTGACCAGTTGTCACTAAACTTCAGCTGCAGAGTGCTCTCTAAACGCACCTGGCTGTGATTAAAATCGTTGTCGGCCGGAACACCGTTGCGCGTCGCGGTATCCGAGATCGGTGCACTGATAGGAATGGGTAAATTCAGGCCGAGCAGCGTGCCCACGTTGAGGCCACCGTTACGCTCAACCTCCTTGCCATTAAAGAGGTTACCGCGTTGGTTGTAGGGGTTTTCGTCACTTACCGTTTTGGCAGCCAGCTCTACACGAATCAAACCACTAAGGCTGTAGTCGACACCCAGCAGCTCACCACTGGCCGACCACGATGGACTAGACAGTGCCATCGCCGTTGTGGCGAGAGCCCAATTAAGCCGATTATTATTTTTCATCTCGCTTCTCCGAGGCTATTTTTAAAGAGAAATTTTGATCACTTTGGCTTGTTCACCGACGGCATAAAAAGCGTTACCGAGTACCGCAATATCGCTGTACCAGCTTTCTAAAAATGCGTCGTGATTCAGTACCCGCGCCTGACTGCTGGTCGGCGAAATACTCAAGGCCTGACGAATGCCCGTTGCGACTGCCTTGCCATCCGCGCGGATGGCAACATCCATCAAGATGGCGTCGCTATTACTGGTTATGGCTTTCCAGCTGTCGCCACCATCCTTGCTGCGCAATACCGTTCCGCTCTGACCAACCGCATAGGCCAAACCGGTATCGCTGAGGGCGAGGCCGAACAGCGACGCTTCACCGCTGTGCAGCGACTGCCAGCTTTTCCCGGCGTCATCAGAGCGGGCGATCATGCCAAACTCACCGACAATGTAGATGCGACCACGCGCATCAATTGCCGCGTTATACACATGTGGCTGATAGTTCTGTCCGATCAGTGCTGGCCAATCGATCTGCGACTGCTGCCAGCTGCGACCACCGTCTTGGGAACACAGCACCGCACCAAAAGCGCCAGTGACAACCGCCAGACCGAAGTCTCCCTGCGCAACGGCAAACAAGCGCTCTTTCACAGGTGCCTCGACAGCCTTCCAGCCGTCGCCGGCATTGTGAAAAATGCCGCCCTGCTGGCCCACAGCCAACAGGTTGCCCTGGCGCTCCGACACCGCCAGTAGCGCGCGACTATCACCAACATTGCTGTTGCTCTGCCACTGGCTACCGTCGCGGCTCTGCCACAAGCGGCCATTGCTACCCACGGCAAGTAAGCCGTCACTGCTGGTATTCACGCCGAAGAGCACATCGTGGGGATGACCTCGGTGTACCTGTTCGCTGCTGGCTGCGGCGGCGGGCATCGCCCCCGCCGTCAGCAGCAGCGCACAAACCCCCGCGGCAACGCGGTTCTTAACGCTAGCCATATCAGCCTCCCAGGCGCTGCATCGCTTGCACGGTGAGGTACTTGTTGTACACGTCGACATCGCCGGGATTGAAGTTGGTCTTGTAACCGCCCGTTACGCCCTTGGCCTGTACAAAACGGCTCATGCGGTTGGACTGCACGTCGTGGCTGTGAACACTGGACCAGGACCACGCGGGATGGGCGCCGTCCATATTGGTCATCTTGTCATTCGACTGCTGCGCGTAATGCGGCTCGAAGGACTTCCAGATCTCACCGCGACGGTCGTAGGTCACGTAGGCGACATACATTTGGTTGCGTACATCGATCCATACACGGCGCTTACCCACGGGCGCACGTGCATAGCCGGTTGGCTCCGACTCCAGCACGATGCACTCCGGCACCAGTTCCATGTAGGTGTCGAAGAAGGTCTGGTCTTTAGGACCACCGTGCACGGGTTTTTCCCAGTTGTCGTGATAGCCACCGTGGAAATTGCGCGGACCGATGCAACCCAGCATTGGCTGGCGGCCGACAATTTTGTAGTTGCCCCAGGTTTGCAGCGGGTCACCCGCCGCCCAGGCATCTGACAGGAACAAAGTGATACCCGGTACCAGCGGCTCAAAACGCTGGTTAGTGGGGAACTGTCTTACCCGACGGAAAGCGGGGATATAACCGTGCAGTTCGGGGAATTTACGTTGATCGTAATGCCAAATGTTCAGGAACGAGGTACCGGCACTGTCGTTAGGCGCGGTGAAGAATACCGACTGGTAGCGCAGCAAGTCTTCTTTGCCCTTCCAAACCTGACCGTCGGAACGTGACGTGGTATTCAGCTCACTCCATACAAAGTCGTACTGGTAAGACAGACTGCCGTTATTGTCGATATCCCAGTCGCGCACCGCGTACTGCGACCAGTCGTGACGACCCCAGCTCATCGTTAGGTTGTACTGCGCCTCTACCCCATTTTTGGGTTCGGGGAAGGGGTTACCGCCAACCCAGGGCTTGCCGTCTTTTGTCCACACATTGCCGTCACTGTCGAGCACAGCCTTACCCTTATTGCGCAGGGTGGCCTCGAGGTACTCAGCGGGGTAGAGCTGCGTAATATCTTTCACCGGTTCAACAATGTGAATACGGCGACCCATGGTTTTTACTTGCATATACGCAACGGGGTCGAGCAAGTGCTTCACATGTTCAACGTTATCGGCAGTAATCACATCGCCCGGTTTGATCTTGCCTTTGGTTTGCATCTCGATAGACAGCAGCTCATCGGGATAGGCCTTACTCATGTCAGCGCCGTTGGCGATCAGTGGCCACAGCGGCGCAATCACGCCCGCTGCACCAATACCTTTAACGGTTTTTTCCAGGAAACTGCGACGGCTAAAGTCTGTATCGTATTTTTTAATATGCATCGTTTACCTCCGGGTGGAACCCTTGATTATCTTTTTATTGATTGTCGGTCAGCTCAGGCTCAGCTGACCGCCTCGGCCCTGATTGCAGCGCGTTGCTGAACGGCTGCGCGCTCGTCTTCTTCTAAAAGTTTGCTAATGTCCATGCCCTCGCCCAAGACCAAAATGTCTTTGCTGGACACGAATTTCGGCTTCATTACCCACACCAACAACGGCAGCACCACCAGCGCGATCACCATGTTGATCAGCATCACCAGCACCAGCAGCAAGCCCATGTCGGCCAGGAATTTCAGGCCGGACAGGAAGTACCAGGGGAGAATGCCCAGCAGCATGATGCTGGCAGTGAACATGATGGCTTTACCGGTAGTGGTCAGCGCTGAGGTAATGGCGACGCCATAGTCCTCACACTCGTGATATTCCTCACAGATGCGGCTGAGCAGATAGATGCCGTAGTCGATACCAACGCCGACACCAATGGCAGCAACCATCAACGAGTTGATGTCCAGACCAATGCCCATGAACGACATGCTGGTGGTTAAAATCATGTTGGACAGGTTAACCGGGATCAGCAGTACCACACCGGCAACCACCGAGTGATAGGCATAGCTCGACACCGCCAAAATGACCAGGTTGAGCAAACCCATAATCAACCAGTGATAACGCTCTACCACATGGTTAATGGCCTGTTGGATAGCGATAGTGCCGCTGCCGAGGCGCACAGTGAAAGCGTCGTGGTCTGCACCCACTTGCTCCACGGCCGCCCGCGCGGCCGCCAGCGCGTTGTCGACGGTGTCTTGTTTGTTATCGGCATACCAAAAGGACACAGTGGAGTTTTGCAATTCAAAGTCCACGACATTCGAGAACGCTTTGGGGCTCGTTCCCATCAGTACTGCCGACGCCGCAGCGTTAACGGCTCGGTCGTTATTGTCCAGCGGCAACCACTTGCTGTGGCCACCGGAGATCAGCCGGTTGGCATCCATTAAGTAATCGGCAAAAGACAACGTCGCCCGCGGCGCGTGCTCGCCCGACTCCATAATCGATTGCAGCTGCAACATCGTTGCCACCGCATCGGCTTGTTTGGCCACGCGATCGCTTCCGCTGTCGCCCTTCGCCTCCAGGATCACTTCGAGCGTATTCACACCGGGGAAGTGATTATTGATCTGGGCCACCGATACGTTGTACTCAGAGTCCTCCCACAACAGGTTGCTGCCCTCCACCGGATTACCGATCTGAATACGCATCGAGTGGTACAGCGAGAACACACCCACCGCGATCACAACAATCATGGTGTAGGGAGCAATACGACCTTGGGACAGACGGGAAATACTGGCTAATGCTGCTTTCACCTTGCCGTGGAAACCACCGGAATGATCGCTGACAATCTTTTTAAGGTTGCGCGGCTCAGGCAGCACTGACAGCAACAGCGGCGCAAGAAATACCCCAGTCGGCGCTAACATCATTGCCCAGAAACCGCAGAACAGCGCGAAGCGTTCCATTGCCGGGATCGGTGCGATAGAGATCAGGAAGATACCCGCAGCGTCGGTGATAATGCCCAGAATAGAGGGCGCCATCATCACGCTGGTTGTTAAACCCGCGGCTTTTACCTTGTCGCCGAGTTGATCGAAAATTTCATAGAAACGCTCGGTGAATTGTACGCAGTGACTAAACGAACGCGCGATCAACAGCAGCGGCACGATCATCAACAATGGCTCGATCGGCATCTTCATCCAACCGGCAAAACCAAAGCCCCAGATCGCGGCCACAATACTGGCAAATATCGGTGTAACAACACCCGCCATGTTCTGCGTATACAGTACCAGGGCGATGACCAATGCACTCAGGGTAATGGCGAAAATACCGATCATTTGATGCTGGTATTCATAGACCCAACCGGTCAGTGCGGGCTGGCCCGCCATATATACATCGTGATTCGCATCCGTCGCATCATCGGCCAGCTTTTTAACAAAAGCGAAGGCCTCACCGTAGTCCAGGCGCTGCTCAATAAATGTTGCGGTTACCAATGTAGCGGTTTCGTCTTCTGAAATAAGAAATCGACGCGCATTCGGCGACTTGCGAACATTGTCTTTAAATTGCTGCACTTCTTCGGGCGTTGCCGGTACCGAATCACCCATTAAAGGTTGGGCGTCAATACCGAAAGGCGTAGCCTCTGCGTAGCGCGCTTTTGCCGATGCGATCGATAGTATCTGGTCGTGATCCACCCCCGGCGACAAGTCGATGTCGCGAGTGAGATCCCAGACTTTCGACAGCGTTTCAGCATTGTATATATCTCCGTTTTTATTCTTCACCATCAAAGTGAATGTCAGTGGATTACCGAAATTCGGATGGTCCTTAAAAACATGAATAAACGGATCGTCCTTGGGAAGCAGGTCTGAAAAAATGGTTTCTAAACGGACATTTTTCAAACCGGCGGCAAAGAACAGGGTTATTGCGAGAAACAATATCGAAGCAATTATTCGGTGCTCAAGCACCGCCATTGCAATTCGGCCTCTTATATTATTCATCTTGCCGGTCCTTCAAGATCGCGGAAAATTAGTCATTAATTTTCCCGCGTATTATTTTTTTTAATGTATCAACGAGAACGTGATTAGCAGTCAGATTAATCGCTTATTAAAAGGCCGGTAATGCCTGTTCCCGACCCTTTTGCTGTTAATTTACGACAGCGTTTTCCAGCTATGACGCGAAGTCATAAACATGATTTTTTTGCTCTTGGAAAAGCTGATAGCAGAAGCGCGCCTGCGGTTTTTCCGAGGCGGTTTTCGGTATTTCTGACATGACCTGGATGTAGCTCGGCAGCTCTGTTCTACCCAGCACGGCTCGACAGTGATCGAGTAGTTTTTGCGGGCTGAACAAACACACATCCACCGGCACTACCGCGGCAATGACATCTTTCTCGCCGGGCACCCCACTGGTGGCGGGAATACCATAGACAAAAACATCGGCGACATCGGGATACTCGGCGATGGTTTTTTCAATTTTTGCGGTATCGATAAATTCGCCATTACGGCGAATTTCATCACCCTTACGGCTGTCGAAATAAAACCACCCGTCCTCATCACGGTGACCAATGTCGCCGGTAAAGAACACGCCGTTTTGTACTTTCTTCGCCGATGCTTCTGGATTTTTAAAATAGCTTACTGCCAATGTGGGTTGCCCTGGCGCCGCCTCGAACACAATTTCGCCGCGCTCATTCGGGGCGCATTCGCGGCCGTCTTCGTCGATGACTTTGGCAATCAGGCTGGCGGGGGGCTTACCGATACTGCCTATCGGGCCACCCGGTGGATTAAAGGTCATCCCACCTTCGGCGGCGCCGTAAAATTCGAACAGCTCAACGTCGAAACGCTGTTTGAAATCTTCCCATATTGCGGCGGGCATACCCGCACTGAGAATATAGCGAACCGGGTTATCGGCATCGTCGGCTTTGCGCGGCTCACTGTATATTGCCGTGGTCATGCCGCCGAGCAGGTTAAACATGGTGCAGCCATAGTGGCGGCAAATATCCCATAAACGGGATTTACTAAACTTGCGGCTAATGACCCCGCGCAGGCCCATTTTTAACACATTGCCCAGGGTAACCAGTTGCGCGTTAGCGTGGGTTAGCGACAGGCCGGTGTAGGGGCGGTCCTCACTTTGCAAACCGATCGCGGGCCCAATTGATGCCACATTATCAAAGCGTGTATAGGGCGCGCGTATCGCTTTTGGGTCGCCGGTGGTGCCAGAGGTATACAGCATTTGCATAACCTCGTCGGCACTCTCTACCCGACAGGCGCGCTCTTCATAGGGACCGGAAATCACGTCACTGTATCGTGCCACGCGCTCGTCAGCCGATTGCAGGCTAACCTTCTCGCCGGTGTCCATCACCCAGATCCAGCGGATCTGCGGCATGTCCTTACACACCTGGTAGACGCTGTTAAAGCAGTAGTCTGCACAAACCACGCCCGAGCACTCGGCCCAGCTCAGCATATAGCGCAAACGGTCGCCGCCGGTACGCGGATCAATCGGCACGTATACCGTGCCCGCCAGCGAGCTGCCAACCATGCAGTCGATAAATTCCGGGTGGTTCTGCATCACTAAAGCAAAGCTACTGCCGCGCTCCATGTTCTGCTCCAACAAGGCCTGGTTGACTCGCTGACCTTGTTCCCACAAATCGCGGTAGCTTCGCTTTTCATCTTCAAAGCCACCACAGGGTTTAATGTTTACAAATGTCAGCACGTCCAGATCGGGCTGTTGCTGCATTTTCGCCTCAATTAAATTGGCGAATATTCGTTGATCTTTCATGGTGTCCCCCAACAGTCTTATTCTTTGGACAAAATGCTTAACACCAGCGCAGCAGCGTCGCTGCCAATGAAGCCGCCGCCGTTTTCAGCCAGAGCATGCTTCGCGCCGTGAACTTGTCGGTCTCCCGCCTCGCCGCGCAGCTGTGTTACCAACTCGACGATTTGGGCGGCACCAGTGGCGCCAATCGGGTGACCCTTGCGCATTAGTCCACCCGAGGTATTCACCGGCACGCGGCCGCCCAGCGTGGATTCACCGCGAGCGACAAAGTCGCCGCCTTCGCCTTCTGCACACAGGCCGAGGTATTCGTAGTATTTAATTTCAGAGATCGCCGAAGCATCGTGCAGCTCGACGCAGTCGACATCGTCGGCGCCGATGCCCGCTTGCTGGTAAATGGCTTCCGCGGCCTGCGGCACCATTTCCGGCTCGTCGTCAACGCGGTCCCAACCACTGTGCAGAGAAGAGGCGCGTACGCGCACGCAGCGCGACATACCCAGCTCTCGCGCTTTCTTTTCACTCACCATGACCAGCGCCGCCGCGCCGTCGCCAATGGGCGCGCACATTGGCAGGGTCAATGGGTCGACAATCGCACGCGCCGACAAGACGTCTTCGGCGGTAATACGGTGGCGAAATTGGGAGAGCGGGTTGAGGCTGCCGTGAATGGAGTTCTTCGCCGACACCGCCGCCAGTTGTTCACGGGTGGTGCCATACTGGTGCATATGTTCACGCGCCCAGGTGGCGTAAATATCGATAAACAGCGATCGACTGATACCGGCCTGGCTCATATCCAGGTCCATGCCGATGGCGGCATTGCGGGCTTGCAGGCCTTCTCGAATACTGTCCATCTGGTCGATATCCACCGCGCCGGTAAATACCGAAAAGGTTTTTTCTTTATCTTGGTGATAAAGCTTTTCGTAGCCACACACCAACACCACATCGTAGACGCCGAGGCTGATCATCGTGGCGGCTTGCTGAAAGGCCGTTGCCGAGGTGGCGCAGGCATTTTCGACATTGATAACAGGTATGCGCCCAATACCCATGTTGCGCAGCACCACTTGGCCTGGCACACAGACTTGGCCGGTAATGACCGCCGCCGCGCCATTTCCCATGTAGGCGGCGTTCAACTCAGAGGCTTCCACATCAGCATCGCGCAGCGCCTGCTGAATAGCAGCGCCGGCGAGCTGACTCAAACTCTGGTCAATAGCATTCCCAAAGGGCGTCATGCCGACGCCCGCAATATAGGCTTTTTGTTCCACGGGGTTCTCCGGCTTAGTTGCCCAGTTTTTCTTCGTCGATCAAGTAGCTGCCGCCCTTAATAGCGAGCACTTCGTTGCAGCCGTCTTCAATCATTGATGCGCGGGCATCGCGGAGCATTTTTTCCATCGGGTACTCGCGAGTCAGGCCATTGCCGCCGAATATTTGCAGCGCATCGCTGCACACTTCGAAGGCCTGTTGCGTGCCGGTGGTTTTCGAGAACATGGCTGAACACAGCGAGGGGATCGCCGTTGCCGGGTCGTTGTTGTAGTCGAGGGCACGACGCGTCACTGCGCGCGAGGTCTCCACCTTGCGGAACATATGGAAGAGGCGGCTTTTCACCGATTGGTGATGAATAATCTGCGTGCCACCGGCAACGCGTTCGTGAGCGTAGTCCAGCGCCATGTCCGCGGCTGCCTGCGCCAAGCCGGTGAAGGTAGCCCCCATCAGTGCGTTGGCTTCAGCGTGAATGCAGTACACCGCGCGCTGGTAATCTTCAGGACCAGCCAGCAGATATTTGCGCGGCAGCCGAACATTGTCGAAGAAGATTTCACCCTGGTTCAGCGCCCGCTGTCCCATTTTATCCAGCGGCTTGCCGCGAGAGATGCCCGGCAGGTTCATCGGGAAAACCAGCACGCAGCCATTGTGCGGATCAACACCATTACCGCTGTCGGCCGCACAGTACAGAATACAAACGTCGGCGATCACGCCGTTGGAAACCCACGCCGCTTTCTGGCCGTTCAGAATAATGTCGTCGCCGGTCAAATCGGCAACCAGATTCGGGCGGCCGTACTTGCCACCCGGCTGAGCGGCAGCGCCGTTGGGGTCGAGCATATCTGAACCGTGGTCGGGCTCGGTGATACCCCAGCAGCCAAGCATCGCGTCGGGGAATTCTTCCAGTAGGTCAGCGCGACCAAATTTGGCAGACAACCACTGCGGCAAAATACCGGCACCCACAGAAATCGCCAGACCGGCGTCGCCATAGCCCAGCTCTTCAAACAGTATGCTAAACAGCAGGGCGGCCTCGCGCGGCGGCATCTCTGACAAGGCTTCAATCGTTACGCCCAACTCCAAGTACTTCTCACGGAATTCCCAAAAGCGCGAATCCTTGGCAATCACCTCTTCCGGGCTCAGCTTATCCAGTTCAATACCAATGGGGCGCACCACGTTAATCGCAAAGTCGCGCAGGGTTTGTTGGAATTCAGCAATATGCTCGGGCAAACTCGCCTCGGCACCTGAGATGGTCAGCTTGCTTTTGGGGGTAGCGGGCCAGCGGTACAGAGGGGCTTCTAAGTTGCGGTAGTCAACATCCACAGGGCCTGTGGCAAGAGCGGTATCGTTCATGACATTTCCTCTACTTCGTTATGTTTGTTATGTGTAAGCGATATCGATGTGAGGATAGTAGCCAGCGCCCCGGCAAAGTTAGATGTTTACAGCAGACAATCTGGTTGTTAATTTACGACAGCAATTTTCAGCGCGTGACGTGTTCATGGAGATTCGATCTTCTTTATCAGTGCCGCCGGCCAGACATCTTGGCTACGGTCTAAACCCCCTGATTACCCTGCTCAAGGAGCATGGTGCCGACCCGTTGCTGGTGCTGGATAAAGCCAATATTCCACCCGAAGCCTTGGACAGCCCCACCTATCAACTTACCCCACAGCAGGAATTGAGCTTTACCTCCGAGGTGATTCGCGCACTGGATAAGCCCGAGCTGGGGCTGGTGGTGGGCAGCCGCTATCACCTGTCGGCGTATGGCTTATTGGGGCTGGCGGTGATGACCAGCGAGAATCTGCTTCAGGGTATGCAGGTGCTGTATAAAAATATTCTGATGACGTGGACCTATATGCAATGGATAACCACCATTCGCGACGACCGCGCCTATATCAGTTTGGAACCACTGCGCGACCTCGGTGACAGCCACCAATACATGATTGATCGCGGCCTAGTCGCCTCGCATATTATTTTTAAGGAAGCCCTCGGCCAGCCCATTCCCGTACACGAGGTGCATTTACGCCAGCCGGAACCCAGCTACGCAGAAGAGTACCGACGCTATTTCAACTGCCCGGTGTATTTCGAAGCTGCCGAAAACTGCTATGTCTTCGACAGCGCGCTGCTGTACCAAGAATTGCTGCAGGCCGAACCAGAAACTGCCCGCATTTACGACAGCCAGTGCGAAAAGATATGCGAACAACTGGCCAAGAATTACACCTTCTCGGACGTGGTGCGCAATCAAATCCTGTCATCACCGCGGGAAATTTTTACACTGGAAACCATCGCCGATCGCTTAGGCATGACCGCTCGCACGGTGCAGCGCAAGCTTAGCCAGGAAGACAGCAGCTACAAAACCATTCTGGAAGACGTGCGCAAAAATCTGGCGGTGGAGTACCTGCAAACCACCTCATTTACGCTGGAAGAAATTGCCGTGCGCCTCGGCTATGCCGACTCATCCAGCTTTTGTCACGCTTACAAACGCTGGACCGGCGTTAACCCCGGCGAGCGCCGTCAGGCGGCGGGCGCGCCGCGAAACTGAGAGGGCGGACAGCCCGACCAGCGTCGAAAGGCATGGCAAAAGTGAGCGGCATCGCTATAGCCCAGCAGCGATGCCACCTGCTCAATCGACATTGCCGTGCCCTGTAAATACTCCCGCGCTAGCTCATAGCGCAGGTCATCAACAATTTTTTGATAGCCGCTACCACTGGCCCGCAAGCGGCGCCGCAGTGTGCGCCCCGAGATATTTAACTTTTCCGCCACCGCCTCAATACCGGGAAAGTAACCCGGCCTGAGCAACAGCATTTCCCTCACTTCATCAACAATATTGTGCTCTTCTGACAGGCGCGCCTTGATGCGCTCGCAGCGGTCGATGCACAGCGCCGCGGTATCGCTGTCGCACTGCAACAACGGTGTTTCCAATACATCGAGGGAGAAGCGCATGGCGTTCTCTGTTGCGCCAAACGTGGGAGCCACGCCAAACACATCCCTGTAACGGCTCAACTCCACCTGCCGGGCGTGGCGAAAACACACCTCAGCGGGGTGGAAGTCATCGCCCAGCAAGCCGCGCAAAATCATGAAAGTGGCGGTCATTTCCCGCTCGCTGAGCATGGGTAGATCTTCGACGTGGTAATCATCGGCGGCCATTGCCATCACCACAAAGCCGTCTTCAACGCGCATGTGGTGCTCGTAAAAGGCAAAACTCAGCTCCACAAAGTGGTAGGCCAACTTCAGCGCCTCGCGCATTGTCGAGGCACTCATCAACGCGTAGCCATACAAGCCGAATACGCTCAGTGGATAGCAACTGCCCACATACAAACCAATACCGGGGTCACCGCTCACCCGGCGCAGGTTGCGCAGGAAGGTCAGCTCCTGACTGAGGTTAACATGCTGTTCCGGACGCTCCAGGATCGACAGCGACAAACCTGTGGCCGTGAGCGACTGCGCGACAGAAATGCCCTCGCTGCGCAGCTTCATCAATGGCGCAAGAATGGTTTTGGCAGAGTGGTATTTGGGCTTCATGGGTCACCGATTTTTTGCTCACGCTAGCATCGCTGTCCTCATTTCGCAAATAGCTGTCCTCATTTCGCATTCAGACGAGAGCATCACTTAATTAACGTAATTAGCGACGCAAATCGCCGCTCAGGCGGCGTGGCCAAGTACTCACTGAAAAACAAAAATTACAGGAGCAAGACCATGTCAGAAGCACCCAAAATTCTCATCTATGGCGCAAGCGGTTACACCGGCAAACTCGTGGCCGAGTGCCTGGCGCAGCGCAACCTGCCCTTCTACTTTGTTGGTCGCAACCAGCAAAAACTCGAAGACGCCCTCGCCATCGTGGAGGAGCGACTGGGCCACAAAGCCCCCGCCACCATCGTTCGCGCCAGCAACGACAAAGCCGAATTGGCGCCACTGTTTGCAAAAGTGGAAGTGGTTATCAATGTTGCCGGCCCCTTCATGCAGCTGGCATGGCCGGTGGTTGAAGCCTGCCTGGAAAACAACTGCCACTACCTGGACACCACTGGCGAGCAAGACTTCGTGATCGCCGTTCGCGACAAATACGGCAAGGCTTTCGCCGACAAAAACCTGTTGCTCAACCCCGCCAACTCCTACATGTGGGCAGCGGGTGCCCTGGCCGCTGAAGTTGTACTGGAAACCGAAGGCGTCGACACTCTCGACATTACCTACCAGATCAATAACGCGCTGCCTTCGCAGGCCTCAACCAAATCCTTCCTGCGCATGGTAAACAACCCGCAGTACATGATTAAAGAGGGCGAAATGGTTGAGTGGCAGGGCGACCGTCACTTCACTGTTTGCGTTCCCCACCTGTCGCAGCCGGTGCTGGCCCTGCCCTGGAGCGGCGGCTGTGAGCCCGCTTGGTACGAGCACGACGACCGCGTGCGCAACTGTCGCGTACTGACCGCTTTCGGTGATGAAATCATCGAAAACGTCGTTGCGGTTATCCATCGCTTCAACGAAGAATCCAAGGGCATGAGTCAGGAAGAGAAGGAAGAGCTCACCAACCGCTACGGCGATGAAATGACCCCTGCCGAGCCACCCAAAGACGATCGCGACCTGCACCGCACCGTGATCACCTGTATTGGTCAGGGCCGACAAGTGACGACGGTGTTCCCGCTGTCGCTGAACGCTCCGTATACCTTTACTGGTGAAATCTGCGCCGAGGCCGCCCAACGCCTGCTCAACGGCCAACTCAAAGCCGCCGGTTTCCAAAGCGCCACAGGGGCATTCGGACACCGCGAGCTGCTACAAACCTTCCACGAACTGGGTTACACCAACCTGCCAGCGTAAAACTAACAAGCCCCGCTTTCGCGGGGCTTTTTGTTTGGCTGACGACGGCTTAAGAATGTACGACGAATTAAGGCGAGTAAACGCCGCGAATCGCGGTCAGGGCAGCAGGCAAAACAAAACCGTTGATCTGCCGCCTACAGCCGCCAGGTGTAACTCAAACTTAAACCGAAAGCTTTCGCATCACTCGGTTTGATGGCGTCGCTTTTTAGGTCTAATTTCAAGCCCTGATAATTTACACCCAACATCAGCGCCTGCTGTTCTATATCCACCCCCAGCTGCCACTGCGTCCCGCTACTCACCCAAGACGCATGAAGCTGTGGGAACAGGTATTTGTCGACACTGCGCAGTCCAGCAGTGAGTTGCACACTGCCGCACCATTGATGGCTAAGCATGGCGGCAATCCGGCGGGGCAGGGTCTGACTGTGGTCGCGATAGGACTCAATCCCCGACACCGTCGGCTTTACGTCGATAAAGCCCTGATCGTCGTAGCTTACGGTATCGCTTATGGCTGTTGCTCGCGTGTAGGTAACATCTCGCCAACGGATCTCTGACACCAGGTCGCGGGCACGCACATCCAGCGTCCATCGCTCGGCAAATGGCCAGCTAAGGTCAAGGTCGAGGCTGAGGCCATTGCCTCGGACATTTTCCTCTTCGCGCTTTAGCAAGGCATCTCGGGAATAGTTGTAGTCGAGGACAAGATCGGCCTCGACCTTGTCTTCAAGGGTGCGCAGCTGGCCACTCAGCGTGCCATCGGTCAGCTCTTCCGCACGGAGGTAGTTGGCCCGCAGTTTCAGTTTGGCCTTACCCGGTAGCGAAAAATAATAGCCAAGCCCTAAGCCCTTAGCGCGCAAGTGGTTGGGCTCGATATACAGGTGATAGTTGCGCTGCTTATCCAGTTCTTTGTCGTTTTTATCAGCATAGGCGACTTCTGCGGTGTCATTGCTGAATTCCAGGAAGTAGTCGTAGCGATAAAAGGCGCTCACTTCCCAGTTGCCGTCGCGTTCGCCGACTTCAAATTTATTGTGAGTGAAGGCGAGATCGCCTCGACTGAAGCGCGGACCGTTTAGGTCATCTAATAGCTGCTTTATCGGCGCGATTTCGCTATAGGCATCGGATTCTGCCTGGAAATAAAAAGCATTTTCGGCATGGCTGAGCGGCATGCTAAGTAGCCCTGCCAGCAATACGATTACTGAGTATGTACGTGTATGGGTTTGCGCTTTCACGGTAAACGCTCTGTGTAAGAAATAGAAAAGGGAGGCTAGGCCTCCCTGTTTACGTTTATTTAACGCGCTTACTTAGAACGATTCAAACTCGCCATCAGTATAGGTGATAACTGGCGCGCCGGCGTCTTCATCTATGTCGGCATATTTTACGCCGTCCTGCTCGATGGTACCGCTCAGTTCGCCGTCGGCATCTTCCGTCAGGGTCATAACCACATCGTTGTGGTTGCTAACGGTAACGCTGCCACCCTCAGGCGCATCCTCGGAGAGGTCTGCGGTGTGGGCAATTGTCAGCGTATTGCCACTGTAGGCAAGCTCAACATCCAGATCAGCTTCTTCAAGGCCGGTGCGGGTTCCCGTCGCTGTGAGCTTCACAAAGTCGGCTACGCCGTCCAGCGCGATATCAAAGCTGACTGCAATGGCGGCACTGGCGTATTGCTCAGCGCTTTCCTGCAAGCTGCAATCGTAGCTGGCATCCCACTGGTAGGGCTCATCCATCGAATAGGAGTAGCTATACTCGTCTGTGCAAACCTCGTGGATACCGTCAGCTTGCAGAGCCAGGCTGGCGTTGAAGGCATCACCGTCGTTGTTGGCAATGGAACCCGACAGGGTGAGTTCAAAGCCATCAACCATTACCGTGCTTTGGCTATTGTCGTAGCCGCTACCGCTTGCCTCTTGCCAATTGGACTGGTCTCCCCACTCCTCAGAGTAGTCAGAGTCGAAACGCTCAACGCCAAGCTCCAAGCCGCCGCTGAACGTCACCGTCTGCTCGCCTTCCAGCGCTGTTTCCAAACTGCCATTGATAATGGCGCGCAAATTGGTAACGGTGAATTCGTCGGTATATTGGCCGTCATACTGGTAGCCGTTTGCTGACTGAGTGTCGGTTTCGCTGCCGCTCCACCCCCCGACCAGGCTGCCTTCAAAAAGCGAGCCTTCGGCGATGGTAAAGGTCACGGTATCCGTGCTGGCTGAGCCGCTAAGCTGCATATCCGCCGTAATTTCCGACGTGCCAGATTCGGTGGTTTCCGTGGTGCCATTCTGCGGGCCTTCAATGGCCACCGCACGCGCGGTTTTCATTTCGCCAGCCTGCTCTTGCTCAGCAGGGGTGAACTCGGAGTTCTCGGTACTTTGCTCATCGATCTCCGAATCATCCAGCGCCGTCAATACAACCGCCGCACCGTTAATGGTTTGATCGATGCTGTAGCGAATACCGCCTTCCACTTGTGCAATGGCGACGGTGACACCCTCTTGCTCGAAACTTTCGGGCAGCGGTTCTTCATCCGCCTTGGCATCCTGCACCGCCTCAAAGGCATAGGAAATGGCGTTCAATCCCATCGCCGCCGCTTCCACAACGGCAGAGGCGTCAGTGGACAACACATCGCTGGCCATACCCACTTGCTTGGCAAAACCAGTCAAGGCCTCGCCGTCTTCACCCTCTGGTTCTAGGAAGGCGGCCGTGCCAACATTGCGCAGCTGCTTAACGAAGGCCTTGCTCGCCTGCAAGCCCTGCGAGCCGACATCATCAGGCACATCACCCTGACTGGGTGTCGTCGAACCGTTGGTTTCCGCATCGCCCTCTTCAACATCAATCTCAGTGGCTAGTGCATCAATATCTTCATTGTCTGCCCCGTCGACCTCGGCGACTTTATCCATCAATTCCTGAGCAGCTTCGAGCAGCTCTTCCACAGAAACAGAGGGGTCGCCGTCCTCTTTGTCGGCCATCCCCGTCGACTTATACTGATTGGCAAATGCCGTGAGGGCGTCTTCAATGCGCCCGTCTGCCAGCGCGGCGGCAATGGCCGCTGCGGCTTTCACGTTGTATTCCAGCGCCTCTTTGCCCGCCGCATTCAGTGACTCGGCATTGGTAATGTCGACAATTGGCTGACTCAGCAAGTCGCTGCTAGCCAGACCAAGTTTATTGGCCACCTGGGCATTGGCTGCAATGGCTGCGTCTCCTGCACGTGCACCAGCGGCGACTTTCTGCAAACCAAGTGCGGCCGCGGCGCTGGTGAGAGGAGTGATGCTGGCTGACACGGTACCCGAGGCAGAGGGCAGCATGGCCTGCATGCTAAAGTCGGCCGCCAATGGGTAATCATCGCCGAAGCTAACCGTTGGCGTGCCTTGGCTGTCACGCTGGCATACCGCCAAGTCACAGCGCATGGTGGTGCCATCTTCTGCCGTAATTTCTATCAGCAGAGCGCCGCCCTGGTAATTGCGATTAAGGGTCAGAGAATAGCTGCCATCGTCCGCCGTTGTGGCCGGTTCAGCAACGCTGCTGCTTTTGTCTACCGAGCCATCGTCGGCAATGGCGTAGGCGTTAACCACACCACCGATAACAATACCTTTAGACGCACCACCGCTGACAGTGCCCGGCGAGCTGCTACCACCTCCACTGCTGCTACCACCGCCGCCACAGGCGGCTAGAGTGGCGGTGATGGCGGAAGCCAGAATCCAATTCTTATTCATTGCTATTCTCCAGTACAACATGTGGACGGTCGGTACAGACAGCCACAGCATCGCGACGCCAAACTAGCGATACTCTGTGTTGAGGCTGAAAACGCGGATGCGTCATAGGACTCGTCCTTGATTTATATGAGGGCGTGTAACGTGGCTGTTCTCTGGCTTCCCTTCCGTCGACAACCGCTTGCGCACTAAAATCACACAGGGGCAATATTTAGCAGCGCACTAAATATTTATAGCCGATGGCCTACTCATTGACAAGCAAGTCCTAAAAAACGTGGGCGAAACCGGTTTTCAATCAAGCTCGAACACCCCATGCTGCACAGTACCCGTCAGGCGTAATACCCGAGCGCCAACCAACAGGAGAGTTTATGTTCCAGCTAGGTAATGCGCGTTTTCGCCACGCAGTGATTCAAGCACCGATGGCGGGTTCGCAAGACAGTGAACTCGCGCTGGCCGTCGGCCGTGCCGGCGGGCTGGGTTCGCTGCCCTGTGCCATGCTAAGCCTCGATAAGCTGGAGCAGGAACTCCAGGCATTGCGGAGCTTGGAGAGCTATAACCTCAATTTCTTTTGCCACGATGCAGCAGCAGCCGAGCTCACTCGCAATGCCGAGAAACTCCAGCACTGGCAGCAGCTATTGCAACCTTTTTACGAAGCGTGGGGAATCGCCCCACCCGACCCAATGACACCTGCCAGCCGCCAACCCTACAGTGCAGCGCAGGCAGAGTTGCTGGCCGCGTATCGGCCACCGGTAGTGAGCTTCCACTTCGGATTGCCGAAAGCCGCTTTGCTGCGCCAAATAAAAAGCTGGGGCAGCGCCGTTATTTCAACCGCCTGCACCGTCGATGAGGCAGTACATCTGCAGAGTGAAGGGGTGGACGCCATTATCTTGCAGGGACTGGAGGCAGGAGGGCACCGCGGTCATTTCCTGCGCGGCGACCTGACGGGGCAGATGCCCACACTGAAGCTGTTGGAAGCTTGCCGAGATAAAATTTCGCTGCCACTTATTGCGGCTGGCGGCCTTAGCACCGCCTCTGCGGTTCGCCTCGCCATTGCCTCGGGCGCCAATGCCGTACAGGCTGGCACCGCCTATTTGTTGTGCCCGGAGGCAAAAACCTCTGCGGTCCACCGCCACGCCATAACATCGACAGCCGATGCCTCCACAGCTGAGGCAACCCAGCTGACAAATTTACTCTCCGGACGACCAGCACGCGGACTGAGCAACCAGCTCATGCAAACCCTGGGGGCACTTCGCGACGACCTGCCCGCCTTCCCACTTTGCAGCGGCCTGCTTGCGCCGCTACGCGCGGCAGCAGAAGCGCAAAACAGAGACGACTTTTCGCCGCTATGGGCCGGAACCGCTCTGCAAGACTGTCGCGTTACGTCCGCTTCAGAGGTAACTCAGCAGCTGGTCGCGGAAACTTTCTAGGGCTGACGAGCCGCATACAAGGCTAGGAAAGCGAACACAGATCGTTGCACAATTGGACTGATCGCGAATCGCTAACAGCCTTGTCAGGGAGACAACAATGGAACCACAAAGCGCCAACCTTCGCAGCCCCTTCGACTGCTATATAAACGCATGGCGACATTACGCCGACTTTAGCGGTCGCTCACGGCGGCGCGAATATTGGTTTTTTGTGCTGTTCAATATATTGATCAGCATGGCGCTAAGCATAATCGACAGCGCTTTGGGCCTGGGCAATGCCGAAATTGGCGCCGGGCTGTTTAGCGGCTTGTACGGCTTGGCGGTGTTGTTGCCATCGATCGGCTACGCTGCGCGCCGCCTGCACGATATCGGCCGCAGCGCGTGGTGGCTGCTTGTGATCTTCATTCCGTTGTTGGGCCCCCTGATTATGCTGGTGTTTACCGTGCTCGACAGCCAGCCCGGCGACAATGCCTTCGGGCCCAACCCAAAAGGCATTGACGACCCCGAGCGCTAGGAAATCAGCGTGGCGACATCCTCCAGCGGCGCGCGATCCATGATCACCTTATTGATTTGCTCACCGGGCTGCTCGTAGCCGAAAGACAAGCCGCAGATAATGCCGTGCCCTTCAGGCAGGTTGGCGATCTCTTTGACCGGATCGGGGAAAAAGGCAAGCGCGCCCTGGGGGATGCTGGCCAGGCCGTAATCGACGAGCAGTAACATTAGCGTCTGCAGGTATATGCCAATATCGATGGCGTTGACCGAACCCATGCCGGTGGGCATAGAAATAAATGCGACATGCGGGGCGCCGAAAAACTGCCAGTTCTTCAACATTAGGGCCTGACGCTTGTCTTTTTCGTGGCGCTCAATGCCCATGGTGCCGTAGTAGGTCATCGCGCAGTCGAATTGCCGCTCTTTATACACGCCGTCTAGATCGGCGTCGCCGGGTTTAAAGGCGGGCGAGGGTGCCTTGCCACTGAGAATTTCTGTGACAATGGCATCTTCCAGCTTGTTGCGCGCCTCACCACTCACCACCGTGATATGCCAGGGCTGGGTATTGCAGTTTGAGGGGGCGTGGCGGGCAATATCCAAAATTTCACGCAACAGTTCTTCAGGCACCGGGTCGGGCTTAAAGCCCCGAATGGAACGTCGGGCTTTTACGGCTTCAGCTACACGCATAATCTCTCACTGTCTTTGGCTCAAACGCCCTAGTCTAAACCAGTCGCGACAATGGGCAAGAGTTCACAGCCCGGTAAAATCATTATGACAGTTCAGCACCTTGTTCCTACAATACAGTAAAGGCAATTAGCGCAGACCCGCAGCAGCACTACGGAGCTTACCCATGGCCCTTCGCGGCTTTTTCAACCACTACTACTCCGACGCAGCCGCCGCACGCC
The DNA here is from genome assembly GCF_964011655.1 of uncultured Spongiibacter sp. Lineage (NCBI taxonomy): Bacteria > Pseudomonadati > Pseudomonadota > Gammaproteobacteria > Cellvibrionales > Spongiibacteraceae > Spongiibacter > uncultured Spongiibacter sp. The sequence continues at coordinate 270,702 of NZ_CAXGPO010000001.1, forward strand.
TGTTACGGGATGTGCGCTATATCCATATTCTGGCGGCAACAGGCGCCACCGCATTGATGATCCTGCTGAGCCAGGAACTTCCTCGCTATTTCATTACCAGCTGGTTGAGTACCCTGCTGTGTATACAGGGCGGACTCACCCTTGTTCCACTATTATTCCGCCACTATGGCTGCACGAACACGGTAAAAAACTGGCTGGTGCCTTACGGGGCACTTAGCGCCCTGGGACACCTGACCTGGGGCTGCCTGTTTTTGACGTTTGCCGACCATTTAACGCTGTGGCAGCAAATTTTAGTGATGCTGCTTTTGTTTGTGATTCTGTCCATGTCGATGCCCATGCTGGCGCGTTTTTACCCGCTGTTTTGCCTGGATGTAGTGATGCTTGGCCTGCCGTTTTTGGCGCTTCTGGCCGAGCGGCAGGACTTTGCATGGCAACTATGGTTTGTGGCGGGGCTGCTACTAATGGGCACCCTCAGCCTGTTGTGTCGCGGCCACACTGAGGCTCAACAGCACTTGGATGCGGTAAAGCGCGACCCACTTACCGGCCTGCTAAACCGCGAAGCCTGCATTACCGCCCTGGCAAGCACAGCGGGAGAAACGCGCGGCGCGCTTATTTGCCGGCTGCACAACTATCGCGCGATCTGCGATGCTTTTGGCAATCGCGCTGGCGATGCGGTGTTACAACACTGCGCCAACAGCCTGCGCTATGTCAGCGAACAGCAAAAGCTCACTGGCCGTGTTGGCGAAAACGAATTCTTTCTACCGCTGGCCGTTGCCGACTCGACACTCTGGCAAAAACGCAGCCGACACCTGCTTCGCCAGATCGGCGCACAAATGAGCTGGGGAGAGCACCTTATCGCCCTCGATATCGGCATCGGCCTGGCGGAATTAGCGGGTACGCCCGAAGAAGCCCTGCGTCATGCACAACTGGCGGCTGCCGTGCGCAACCCACACAGCCAGATCAACCAGTATCACCCCGAATTGTGGGACCGGCTGCAGCGCGATGTCAGTCTGCGCTCGGCACTGCAAAGCGCCGCGCTATACGAGCAACTAACGCTTCACTTTCAGCCTAAGAAGCAACTGCGCGACGGCGCAATCAACGGCGCTGAGGCGCTGTTGCGCTGGCAGCATCCCGAGCTTGGGGCCATACCGCCCGACGAGTTTATCGCCATTGCAGAACAGAGCGAGGTGATCAATGACCTTGGCGACTGGGTGATCCAACAAGCCGCCAGGCACCTGGCTGAAATCCCCGGGGATGCGCCGTTTTGCATTGCCGTGAACGTATCGATGGCGCAATTTACCAGCCCGCGCTTACTGGCAAGCCTTCGCGATGCCGTCGCCGAACTGCCGAGCAATCGACGCCTGGAGTTAGAAATTACCGAGAGCGTGATGATGCTGGAGCCTTCGGTGGTTAACGATACGCTGGCAACCCTCGCCAGCCTCGGTGTCAATGTTGCCCTTGACGACTTTGGCACGGGCTACTCGTCGCTGCAGTACTTGGCAACACTGCCCATACACACGCTGAAAATCGATCGCAGTTTTGTCTCTGACCTGACTCAGGATAAACACCGAGCCGTGATCAAGGTCATTATTGAAATGGCCCATGCACTGGGTATTAAGGTTGTTGCCGAAGGCGTGGAGAGCGCCGAGCAACTGGCTGTTCTCGCGGAGTATCACTGCGACGAAGTCCAGGGTTACCACATTGCTCGACCGGCGCCATTTAGCTCGCTTGTTGCCGCACTGCGCTAATCCTGCGCTGGCCGAGTAGGCTCTGCAGCCGGTATCATGCGCCGTCACACCCTTGCGCTGCGCCGTAATTTAAAGAGCTGGAATGACCGAACTCGCACCCCTGCAATATATCCTGATTGGGCTGATTTTTGTCTGGAGTGGCTTTGTTCGCTCCGGCCTTGGCTTCGGTGGCGCCGTGCTCTCGCTGCCCTTTCTGTTGCTGGTACACAACGCACCGCTCGTTTACCTGCCGCTGATCTCCGTTCACTTACTGGTGTTTTCATCGTTAACCATCGCCCTGAATAATCGTCGGCGCCTCGGGGGCAGCGGCGCTCAGAGCACGGTGGACTGGCAGTATTTATGGAAGGCGCTGGCGGTGATGATCGGCCCCAAATTACTCGGCGTGTTCGGTTTGATTACCCTGCCCAGCGGCGTACTCAGCGGTATTATTTTTAGTATCGTGATGCTGTATTCACTGAGTTATATCTTTAATAAGCCATTTCGCAGCAACAACCGCCTGGTCGATGCGGTGTTTCTAATGGCCGGAGGCTATATCAGCGGTACCTCACTCATCGGCGCGCCGCTGATCATAGCGGTGGTC